>NZ_JBEYVW010000011.1:83144-276028 GCF_040644175.1 Streptomyces sp. NPDC047017
GGCCAGCGCCTCGGCGACCGCCGAGAAGAACCGGACGGCCTCGTGCGGCAGCGCGCCCGCCGGGGCGGGCGGGACCGCGGCGAGGACGTCCGCCGCGGCGAAGTCCGTGCCGTCGACGGTGCAGACCGGCTCGTCGCCCCGGCCGTCGAGGAGACGGCGCAACGGCTCCGTGTCCACGGCGTCCGCCTCGGGTGCGGTGGCGTGCCACAGGTACTGGCCGGCCGGGGCCGGGCCCGCGGTGTCGTCCGGATACCGGGCCCGGACGGCGAAGCCGGCGTCGGTCAGGTCCTTCTCCCACTCCCCCACCGTCGGGAAGACGGTGTCGGTCCCGCCGCGGCGGTCGGTGAAGCGGGTGCGCGGGTCGGCGGCGTGGCCGGACGAGGCCGGCGGGGAGAGCAGGAACTGCATCGAGGTCAGGACGGTGTCGCAGTCGCCCGCCGAGTCCACCAGCAGCAGTGTGCCGCCGGGTGCCAGCAGGCGGCGGACCCGGCGCAGGGTGGCCGGTACGTCGGTCGCGTTGTGCAGCACGTTGGCGGCCACGACCACATCGGCGGCGCCCACCGGGAAATCCTGGGCGGTGAAGTCGGCGTCGATGTCGAGCGGCGCCGTCGCGACGCCGAGGCGGTCGGCGGCGGCACCGGTGTGCAGCGGGCTGAGATCGGTGAACAGGTAGTCGGACGCGGACCGGTGCGGCAGGGCCTTGAGCACCGCTTCGGTGGCGGCCCCCGAGCCGCCGCCCAGTTCCACCACCCGGACCCGGTGGGTGCCGTCGCGCCGTCCGGCCTCGGCGGCCACCAGATCCGCGCACCGCTCGTGCAGCCGTCCCGTGAAGGCGTTGCGCTGGTAGGCGCCGAGGGAGGTGACGGCGTCGCTGTCCTCGGGCAGCAGGTCGGTCAGGGTGACGCGGTCGCTCAGCAGGTCGGGCAGGTGGTCAAGGGCGGCGCGGTGCAGTCGGGCCATCTCGGGAGGGAAACCGAGCCGTGCGTAGCGGGCGGGCAGTTCGTGCGGGGCGGGCGAGTCCGCCGGGGCCGCCTCGTGGAGGACGCCGGCCTCGTCGCGGCGGACGACGCCGGCCGCGATGAGCGCGGCGAGCCAGCGGTGCAGGAGACAGCGGTGGCGGGGGGCCACCGACAGGGCGGCGGCGACGGCGTCCGCGGTGCCCGGCAGTCCCGGGCGGAGTGCGGCCGCCATGGCGCTGCGGCTGAGGTGATCCAAGTGGTGCAGCTCGCGTCGCAGCCGGAGTTCTCCGCGGGCGTCGACGGACATGGCGGTCACAGCGCCCCCACTTCGGTCACGGCGTCCGGCGCGAACGGGTCGGCGTCCTCGGGCAGCAGCTCGACCCGCGCGTACGGGGCCGTGCCCTCCCCCGCGGTACTCCGGGTGAGCGCGGCGACGGCGGTCTCGGCGTCGAGCACGTCGGCCGCGAAGTGCCGGCCGGGCGGTACCTCGCCGCGCAGCACACTCGTCGCCGTGTGCGCGGCGACCGCGCCGCTCAGCGGGGCGTTGCCGGTGCCGTGCAGGACCGCGGTACGGGTGGCGCCGCCCGTCCTGAGCACCACGGCCAGGGTGACGGCGGGCGGGCGGCCCGCGAGGTCGAGCCGGGCTGCCCGGCACAGGCGGTGCGCCGCCTCGTCGGGCGGCAGCACGTGCACCCGGTCGAGGGCGGCGAGCACGTGCTCGCCCTGGATCAGGGTCAGCCAGTCGCCGTCGCGGACGCCGAGGGCCCGCGCGGTGCGGGCGTCCTCGGCGCAGAGCTGGGGCAGCTCGGTGCCGGTGCCCGGGAAGAACGGCAGGTCGGTGACGGTACGGCGGGTCAGCGCGCGTCGCCGTGGCGCTCCGTCGCGCCAGGCGGCCAGGGGTCCGGGTCCGATGGCCGAGGCGCCGTGCAGGTACTCCAGGGCGGAGGTGGTGGTGAACAGGTCCAGCACCCGGGTGCGCACGGTGACCGTGTCGGGCCGGCTCGTCCCGGCGGCCCGCGCCCACCGGGCCACGGCCCTGGGGAACAGGCCGGTCAGGCCGGGGCGCAGGCCCGCGGAGAGCACGGCGCTGCGGCCCGCGTGCCGGTAGCGGCCGTCGTCCAGGACCGCGTGCAGGGCGTCGTCCCCGGCGGCGTCCACGTAGTCGACGCCCGTCCGCAGCGCGGCGCAGGCGGCGGTGGCGCCGGTGAGGTGCGACGGTCCGGCGCAGTTGACCAGGACGCTCAGCCCGTCGGAGAACGCCGCCACGCTGTCGCCGTCGCGGACGTCCACCACCCGGTGTTCCACCGGCGCGCCGGCCGGCAGCGGGCGGGCGCAGAACTCGGCCGCCGCGGTCGCCGACCGCCCGCCGACGCGTACGGGGTGCCCGGCCCGGAGCAGGGCCAGGACGGTGTGGGCGCCCACGTCGCCGTAGCCGCCGATGACGCCGATCACCGGGTCACCTCCGCCGTGCCGTCCGGCACCAGGCGCCAGCCGCGGCTGCGGCGGCGCCGCTCCCAGAAGCGGGCGTACAGGCCGTCGGCGGCGAGCAGTTCCTCGTGGGTGCCGCGCTCGCCGATCCGGCCCTGGTCCAGGACGAGGATCTGGTCGGCGGCCACGACGGTAGACAGCTGGTGGGCGATCACCAGCAGGGTGGAGTCCCGCATGAGGGTGCGCAGGGCCTGCTGGACGTACTTCTCGTTCTCCGGGTCGAGGGCCGCGGTGGCCTCGTCCAGCAGGACGACGGGGGCGCGTTTGAGCACGGCTCGGGCTACGGAGACGCGCTGGCGTTCCCCGCCGGACAGGGCGGCGCCGCCCTCGCCGACGCGGGTGGCCGAGCCGTCCGGCAGCCGCTGGACGATCTCGTCCACGCCGGCGATCCGGGCGGCCTCGCGCACCTCCTCGTCGGTGGCGTCGGGCCGGCCGACGCGGATGTTGCCCTCCAGGGTGTCGTCGAAGAGGTACACGTCCTGCTGGACCAGGGAGAGCTGGGTCATCAGCTGTTCCACCGGCATTCCGCGCACGTCGGCGCCGCCGACGCGGACCGCTCCGGCGTCCGTGTCGAAGAAGCGGGCGATGAGCCGGACCAGCGTGGTCTTGCCGGCGCCGGACGCGCCGACCACCGCGGTCATGGTGCGCGCCGGGACGCGCAGGGAGACGTCGCGCAGGACCGGGTCGCCGTCCTCGTAGCCGAAGGTGACCTTGTCGAAGACGATCTCGCCGGGCTTGTCGAGGGCGGCACGGGCGGCGGTGTCGGGCAGCGGCGGCTCGTCCAGCAGGGCGGCGAGCCGGCCGAGGTCGTTGCCGGCCATGCGCAGCATGCCGCTCATGCCGGCCGCCTCCGACAGCGGGCCGACGAACCGGGCGGCGAGCGCCAGGAGCGCGACCAGGGCGGCGGGCTCCACGGCGTCGTGCAGGGCGAGGGTCACGCCGGTGGCGACCAGGGCGGCGAAGCAGAGCTGGACGGCGAGCCCGTTGGCCAGCAGCCGCGGCATGGTCTCGGCGAGCATCCGGCCGCCGGCCGTGCCGCGTTCCTCCACCGCGGCCTCCAGCGGGGCGTAGCCCTCGCGGTCCCGGCCGAAGGCCCGCAGGGTCTGCTGCGCCCGGGCGAACTCCACCACCCGGTTGCCGGCGAGGGCGTCGGCGGACTCCCGCTGGTGCTCGCTGCGGCCGATCCAGGAGGCGGACCAGCGGTGGGTGGCGTACAGCAGCGGCGCGCAGCACACCAGGACCAGGCCGAGCCGCGGGTCCAGGACGAGCATGGCGAGGACGACGGTGGCGGGGGTGAGGACACCGCTGACGACGGGGGTCAGCAGGTGGGCGAAGACGTTGGTGACGGTGAAGGTTCCGGTGGTCGCCGACCGCGCGACCCGGCCGACCTTCTCGGAGGTGAACCAGCCCAGCGGCAGCCGGACCAGATGGTCGCCGAGCCGGTCGTGCAGGGTGGTGAGGGTGACGACGGCCAGTGCGAAGCCGCGCATGGCCTGCTGGTAGCGGGCGGCGCAGGTGGCCACGACGAGGACCGCGAGCACCGCGAGGTGCCGCAGCGCCCCGGAGGTGTCGCCGTCGAAGACCGCTCGCAGCACGGGTACGAGGAAGGCCATGGCGACGCCCTCCAGGACCGCGTAGGCCGCCAGCCAGCTGAAGTAGCGGCGCAGCTCGCCCCGGTGCTCGGGCCCCAGGACGGTGGCCAGGTGGCGGATCATCGGTCGGTCTCCTCGGTCCTCTCGGTTGCCTCGGCCTTCTCGGCCGGCCCGGTCTTCTCGGCCGGCCGGGTCTCCTCGGTCGGCCCGGTCTTCTCGGCCGGCCCGGTGCCGGGTGTGCCGGCGGGGCGGTGGGCCGCCCACATGCGGGCGTAACGGCCCTTCGCGGCGACCAGTTCGGGGTGGGTGCCCTGCTCGGCGATCCGGCCCGCGTCGAGCACGACGATCCGGTCGGCGCCGGTGATGGTGGACAGCCGGTGGGCGATCACGAGGACGGTGCGGCCTTGTACCAGGGTGGACAGGGCGTCCTGGATCTCGGCCTCGGACTCGGGGTCGGCGTAGGCGGTGGCCTCGTCGAGGACGAGCACCGGCGCGTCGGCGAGCAGGGCGCGGGCGATGGTGAGGCGCTGGGCCTCGCCGCCGGAGAAGCGGGCGTCCTCGCCGACGACCGAGTCGTAGCCGCGCGGCAGCCGCGTGACGCGGTCGTGGACGCGGGCGGCGGTCGCGGCGGCGACGAGTTCGGCGTCGGTGGCGTCGGGTCGGCCCAGGCGCAGGTTGTCGGCGACCGTGCCGTGCAGCAGCTGGACGTCCTGGAGGACGAACCCGACGTGCCGGTACAGCTCTTCGGGCGCGATGTCGCGCACGTCGGCGCCGCCGATACGGACCGCGCCGGCGTCCACGTCGTGGAACCGGGGCACGAGCGCGGCGAGTGTGGACTTCCCGGCGCCGGACCCGCCGACCAGGGCGGTGACGGTGCCCGCCCGGCAAGTGAGGTCGATCCCCCGGAGTACGGGCCTGCCCGGGTCGTAGCCGAAGACGACACCGTCGAGGACGACGTCGTGGCCGTCGGGCCGCTGCGGCCGGTCGGTGACGGGCAGTTCCGGGACGTCCAGCAGCGCGGTGATGCGCCCGGCGGCGGCCACCGCCTTGCGCTGCGCGGTCAGGCCCTGGTTCAGGGTGAGCAGGGTGGTGGGCAGGACGGCGGCGACGAGCACCTCGGCGAGGACGTCGGCGGGTGTCACCCAGCCCTCGTGGGTGAACCAGACGCCGCCGGCCAGGCCGACGACGGAGATCACCGGCACGGACAGGGCCATGGAGGTGTACGCCTCCAGCCTGAGCACCGGCCGCACCCAGCCGGCGTACTGGTCGCCGTAGGCGTGCACGGCCTCCCGGTAGCCGGCGTGGGCCCGGCGGGTGCCGCCGAACACCTTGACGACACCGATGCCGTGCACGAACTCGACCACGGCGGCGCTCACCCGGCCGAAGGCGGTGTCCAGTTCGGTCATCTTCTCGGCGAAGCCGCGCATCATGACGGCGTACGCGGTGAAGTAGACCGGCAGGGTGGCGAGCGCGAGGAGGGCGAGGCGCCAGTCGGCCCACAGCAGGTAGCCGAGTCCGGCGAGCGGCAGCGCGACCGCTCCGGAGAGTTCGACGTCGTGGTGGGCGATGTGGTGGTGCAGGTCGTCGATGTCCTCCTGGGCCGCCTTGCGGACCTGTCCGGAGGTGGTGGACGAGTACCAGCCGAGCGGTACGCGGCCGAGCTTGGCGACCATGCGGCGGCGCAGGTCGGCCTGGAGCCGGCCGTCGGCGAGGTGGGTGATCCACAGGGCGGCGCCGTTGCAGCTCCAGCCGACGACCAGGGTCACGGCGACGACGGCGGCCGCGGTGATCACCCGGTCGCGGTCCAGGGGGCCGTCGGCGAGCAGCGCCCGGCCGATCTCGGCGATGCCGACGAAGGGCGCCAGGCTGGTGACGGCGCCGAGCGCGCCGAGCACGATGCCGAGCCGGGTCATCCGGGCGACGGGGCGGCGCAGTTCGCGCAGGGCCTCGGCGGTGCGCCGGCGTTCGTCACGCTCGGTGTCCGGTGCGGTCCCGTCCGGCCGCTCGGGGGCCGTCGCGGGTTCGGTGGTGGTGATCGTGCTCATCGGGGGGTGTCTCCCTCGGTGTCCCGGGCCGGCCGCAGCGGGGCCGCGAGATGTTCGGCGACCGTGTGGACGTACGGCGGTTCGATGACGCTGAAGTGGTTGCCGGGGACGTCGGTGACGGTGAAGCGGCCGAGGCACATCTCGGCCCAGAACGGCTCGGCGAGGTGGCCGACGCCGCCGGTGACACCGAAGGACTGCTGTTCCTTCGCGCGCAGGAACGTGATGTCGCCCGCGTAGGGCTCCAGTTGGAGGTGGGCTGCCTTCATGCTGTGCCGGCAGGTGCGGAACAGGGCCGGTACCAGCTCGGCGTCGACCGGCACCTGGGCGTTCTCCCCGGCGGCGCGGGCGTAGGCGGCGAGCCGCTCCTCCTGCGGGCGTCCGGCGGCGCGGCGGGCGGCGGCGGCCACGGCGGCCAGTGCCTCGTCGTCGTCCAGTGCGGCCAGCGCGCCGGCCGGGATGCGTCCGCCGCCGCGCTCGGTGAGCAGTTCGACCGCGCGGTAGACGTCCTCGGCGGGGACGCCGGGTCCGAAGACGGCCGGGACGGGGTCGAGGCCGAGGTTGGGCACGAAGATGGATTCGTAGGCCAGTTCCTCGTCGGTGTCCAGGAACATCGGGATGCTGTCGACCAGGGTGAGGTCGTCCACGCGCAGTCCGCGTTCGGTCAGCCGCCGGGCCACCTCGGTGGCGAGCAGCCCGCCGAGGCAGTAGCCGATCAGCTGGAAGCGGGTGTGTCCCTCGTCGGCCAGGCGCCGGGCGTACCGGTCCGCGACGGTGGCCACCAGCCGGTCCGTCGAGGTCGCCGTGTACTGGCCGGCGTCGGCGACGGCGACGCCGATCACCGGGCCGAGGTCCTGGGCGGCGAGGGCGCGGCCGAGGTGCTGGAAGTAGTCCAGGGTGCCGAGGGCCGCGTGGAACATGACGCGCACGGTGCCGTCGGGGTGCGGAGCGCCGCCGAACGGGACGAGCAGGGCGTTGCCTCCGGTGTCGCGGGCCTGGCCGGTGGCGGGTCCGGGGGCGGGGCGTGCCGTGGTCCGCAGGGCGCGGGCCAGTGCCTGGACGGTGGGCTCGTTGAGCATCTGCCGCAGCAGGGTGTCGTAGGTGAAGTCCGCCGCCTCGGGCAGTTCCTCCCGCAGCCGGCCGGCCACGCGGGCGAGGATGAGCGAGTCGGCACCGCGGTCGTAGAAGTTGTCCTCGGGCGTGAGCGCGGTGATGCCGAGGGCCGTGGCCCACAGCGCGCACAGGCGCTCCTCCAGTCCGGCGTCGCCGTCCGCCACGGCCGGCTCGGCGCCGGCCAGTGCGCCGGGCCGCCGGGCGGCCAGGGCCCGGCGGTCGATCTTGCCGTTGGCGGTGACGGGCAGTGCGTCGACGATCTGAAGGTGGGCGGGGACCATGGCCGCGGGCACTCGTTCCGCGGCGAAGGCGGTGACCTGCTCCGGCCGCACCGGTGTCCGGTCCGTCTTGGCGCGCAGCACGAACAGCCGGTGTCCGGCGGCCTCGAAGGGGTGGCCGGGGCCGGGTAGGGTCAGGACGTGCTGGGCGCCGGCCCGTTCGAACAGGTCGCGCCAGCCGGCCTCGTCCAGCAGCGGGCACGTCCCGTACTCGCGGTCGCCGTCGCCCGGCTCCATCATGAACCCCTGGGTGAGCAGGATGTGCGGGTGGGCGCCGACGGGTTCGGTCACCACCAGCAGCCCGCCCGGGGCGAGGAGCCCGACCGCGGCGCGTACCGCACGGGCACTGTCCCGGGCGCTGTTGAGCATCCCGGCGCAGATCACGAGGTCGGCGGAGTTCGGCGGCAGCCCCTGGGCGAGGAGGTCACGGTCGGCGTCGACCACTCCGTAGCGCACTGCCTGCCCGTGGAACGCGGTGCGTGCCCGGGGCAGGAAGGACGGGCTGACGTCGGTGAACAGGTAGTCGACGTCGAGACCGTCGAGCAGCGGCAGGACGGATTCCGTGGTCGCGCCCGTTCCGGCGCCCAGTTCGACCACACGCAGCGGCCCGGGGCCGTCGTGCTCGGCCGCCCGGCGGTGGATCACGGCGGCGACCGCGGCGTTGAGGTGCCGGGAGAGGGCGTCGTCCCGGTAGACGGCGTGGGCGGGGGTGTCGTCGCCCTCGGGGAAGAGCAGGTCGAAGGGGTTGAGGCGGTCGTCGAGGAGTTCGTCCAGGTGCTCGGCGTGCGCGCGGTGGTAGGCGAGGTACTCGTCGGTGCACAGGCCGTCCGCGACGCCGCGTGCCGCCTCGTCCCAGGCGCGGGCGGCCTCCTCGTCGCCGGTCTCCCGTACGACGCGGTAGCGGTCGTCCGCGTCCCGGCTCAGCAGTTCCGCGTCCGTCAGCGCCGCCAGCCAGTGCCGGACCAGCCAGCGGTGGCGCGGGGCCACCCGGGCGGCGTCCAGCACCTCTTCCGCACTCCGGGCGCCATCGGACTCCGCGCTCCGGGTCTGCTCGGATTCCGCGCTCCGGGCCTCGTCGGTCAGTGCTCCGCGCCGCCGCAGGGCGTCGGTCATCGTCAGCAGGGACGCCCGTCGCAGGGCCGCGTGGTGGGCGGTGATCCGCTCGGCCGCGACGCCGGGCAGGACACGGTCGGCGTACCGCTGCGCGGCGGTGCGCAGCCGGGTGTCCCCGGCGGTCTCGTCCGGCGGGGTACGCGGGGCCGGTTCGACGAAGCCGAGCAGCGTCCGGTCGCCGTCCTCGTCGCTCACCACGGCCGCGGCGGCGCCGATCGCGGGGTGGGCCAGCAGGGCGGCCTCGACCTCGCCGAGTTCGATGCGGTGGCCGCGGATCTTGATCTGGTTGTCCTCCCGGCCGAGGAACTCGATCTCCCCGCCGGGCAGATAGCGGCCCACGTCCCCGGTCCGGTACAGGCGCTGTCCGTCGTGGGGGTGGTCCGGGAAGCTGCGGGCGGTGAGGTCCGGGTCGCCGAGGTAGCCGAGCGCCAGCCCGTCTCCCGTGATGCACAGCTCGCCGGGGACCCAGACCGGGCAGTCCAGACCGTCCTCGCCCAGGACCCGGAAGCCCTGGTTCCGCAGGGGGATGCCGTACGGGATGCTCGCGCGGGTGTCGTCCGCCTCGGTGATCGGGTGGTGGATGGACCAGATGGCCGCCTCCGTGGCACCGCCCAGGGACATCAGCGACAGGCCGGGCAGCAGGGTCCGCGTCCGGCCGGGCAGCGGCACCGGGATCCAGTCGCCGGAGAGCAGGGCGATGCGCAGGGTGGGCAGTTCGGTGGGCTCGGTGGTCAGGTAGTCGGCGAGCATGTGCAGTTGCGCCGGCACCGAGTTCCACAGGGTCACGCCGTGCTCGGCGATCAGCTGTGCCCAGTGGGAGGGGTCGGCGCCGCGTGCCGGGTCGGTCAGGACCAGGGCGGCGCCGGTGGCGAGCGCGCCGAAGACGTCGTACACCGACAGGTCGAAGCCGAGCTGGGCGAGCTGGAGCACCCGGTCGGCGCCGGTGACGGCGAACCTGTCGTTGATGTCGGTGACGGTGTTGAGCGCGGCGCGGTGGGAGGTGACGACTCCCTTCGGGTCGCCGGTGGAGCCGGAGGTGTGGATGACATAGGCGGGTGCGTCCGGGTCGCCCGCCTCCGGCACGGGTATGAACGCGCGGGGGGCGAGGCGGTCGACGTCGATGCGGTCCACGCCCTCGGGCCGGCCCGCGCCGTCGTCCACCCAGGACTGGGTGAGGACGTGCCGGACGCCCGAGGCGGTCAGCAGCCGGGCGCGCCGCAGCGCGGGCTGGGTGGTGTCGACGGGCACATGGACGCAGCCGGCCAGCAGGACACCCAGTACGGCGGCGGCCTGCTCGGGGCCCTTGTCCATGACGACGGCGATCCGGTCGCCGTCCGCGCGGCCCGCCGCGTGCAGGGCGTCGGCCACGGCCCCGGCGCCGCGGGCCAGCTCGCCGTAGGTGACCGAGCCGAAGGCGCCCAGCAGGGCGGGCGCGTCGGGGCGGTCGGCGGCGCGGGCGAAGAAGCCCTCGTGCAGCAGGCCCTCGGGCGACGGTCCCGCCGTGTCGTTGGCGGCGCGGCGCTCCTCGTCCTGCCAGGCGGGCAGCGCGACGGGCTCGGCGCGGTCCCACGCGCCGGGGTCGCCGGCGAGCGTTTCGAGCAGTGCGCCGAAGGCACCGAGCATGTCCTCGGCCATGCCGTCGGGCAGCACGCCCCGCCTGATGTCCCAATGGATCTCCAGGTCGCCGGAGCCGTCGCCGACCTGGCAGTCCAGGAAGACCTGCGGGGTCTGGGTGATGCCCGCGCCCAGGGTGCGGCCACTGCGTTCCGACGAGCCGGGGCCCAGCCCCAGGGAGCTGGTGAACACGTACGGCATGAGGGCGGCGTCGCGGCCGCGGGCCCGGGTGAGGTCGCGGATGACCTCCACGCCGGAGTACAGGCGGTGGTCGAGGTCGGTGAAGAGCCGCTCCCCCAGCCGCTTCGCGCGTTCCGCGGGAGCCGCCCCGGTCTGCTCCTCGACCGCGAGCAGGGTGACGGAGGTGAAGTCGCCGACCAGGCGGTCGACGTGGGGGTGCAGGGGCAGGCGGCCCAGGAGCGTCAGGTTGACGGTGAAGGACTTGCGGCGGCTCCAGCGCTCCAGGACCGACACGTACGCGGCGAGGACGGCGGCGGTGGGGGTCAGTCCGCGGGCCGTCGCCTGTTCCCGCAGCCGCTGCCACGCCGGCCGCGGCAGGCGGTGGGACAGCCGCACGAAGCGGGGCTGTCCCTCGGTGGGCGTGGTGACCAGCGGCAGGTCGGGCGCGGGTGGCAGGGAGGCGAGACGCGAGCGCCAGTAGTCGCGGTCGCGGCGGTGGCGCGCGGTGTCCCGCAGCGCGCGTTCGGCCAGGACGTAGTCGCGGAAGGAGATCGCGCACGGGGGCAGAGCGGTGGTGTCCGAGGGGTCGGGCGAGGCGAGGAGGGTGTCCAGCTCGTCGAAGAGGATCGCGGCGCTGGCCCAGTCGGCGACCAGGGAGTCCAGCGAGAAGTGCAGTACGTCGCCGTCGGGCAGCCGGGTCACCCGCAGCTCGAACAGGGGCCAGCGGGCGGTGTCGTAGGTGCGGTGGCCCATGACGGCCCGCGCCTCCTCCATGTGCTGTGCGCTGCGCCGGGGGTCCTCGCGCAGGTCGGTGACGGCGACCCGGCAGCGCGGCACCTCGGGCAGGACCTGCTGGTAGCCGTCCTCGTGGACGATCGCGCGCAGCATGTCGTGCCGGGCGATCAGGGCGTTCCAGGCGTCCTCCAGGGCCGGGGGGTCGAGCCGGGGGTAGTGGATCTCCAGGTAGCCGTGGCAGGCGACGCCGCCGTGCCCGAACGGGTCCCGCCGGCCCAGCAGATAGGCGCTCTGCACGTCGGTGAGCGGGAACGGCTCGTGGGCGGCCGCGGGATCGGCGGTGACCGTACGGGCGGTGCCCTCCGCGTCGAGCAGGGCGACGATCCGGTCGCGGTGCGTCCGCAGGGCGGCACGGCGTTCCTCGGTGAGGACGCCCTGCGGCGCCCGGAACCGTATCCGGCCGTCCTCGCTCCACAACTCGACGCCGAGAGAGGTGAGTTCGTCGAGGAGCGCGGCAGCGGTGGTGGGTGCGGTCATGACGTGGAGGACCCCTTGCCGTGGGTGGTGGGCGGTACGGGTGTGGTGTCGGCCGGGAGCAGTACGGCGCCGTGCAGCAGGGCCGGTTCCAGCGGGTCGGCCAGTCCGGCGATGTGGACGGCGCGGACGGCGGTCACCGGTGCCTCCTCCAGCCGCAGGTCCGGTGCGTCGCCCGCGAGGCGGGTGACGGCGGGCAGGTCGTCCGGCCGGACTCCGAGCACGATGCGCGTGATCGCCCGGGCGCCGTTGGGGTGGCTCGTGCCGGCCGGATGCTGGCGCGGCTCGTAGGGCGTGACGAGGAACGGGAGGCGTCCGGATCTGGGGTAGGCGAAGGCGAACCGGGTCTCGGCGCCGTCGGGGCGCCGGCGCGTCCAGCGCACGGCGCGTCCGCAGGGCACCCCCTCACCGGTCAGTTGCGCGGTGACGGCGGCCAGTTCGGCGTGCTCGACGAGCAGGGCGAGGTCGCAGAAGCCCTCCTCCTGGCGGGCCCAGCGGACCATGCGGCCGCCCGCGCCCCGCCCGAAGCGGAGATCGACGGGCAGCCGCATGAAGCGGGCTCCGGGCGGCGTGGTCAGCAGCTCGATCACCGGGCCTTCCCGGAACCAGACGTGCGCGTGCAGCGCCCTGTGCTCGGGAGCGGTCGCGTAGGCGACCTGGAAGCCGGCGGCGCGGAAGCTGTCGACCGCGCGGGGCAGGTCGTGCACGCGTACCAGGACGTGGCCGCACCGCTGTGCGACGGACCGGCGGGGAGCAGGGTGGGTCATCGGGGCGGGCCTTCCGCGGGGTCGGTGGCGGACGGGGCGGCGGCGCCTTCCGCGGCGTCCCGCAGGGCGGTGACAGGCACGACGGGTGGCTCGGGTGGGCTGATCAGCTCCGGCATGCCGAGCTGGGCGGTCAGGTCGGCCCAGCAGCGGGACACCGACAGCGCCCACTGCCCCGCGCCGGGGCGCAGGACGGGGTCGGCGGCGGCATCGCGCAGGCGGCGCAGGGCGGTCAGGACGGCCCCGGGCCACAGGCGGGCGAAGACGTGGTGGTAGCTGTCGGCGGCCGGGTGCAGTTCCACGGTGGAGGGCGTGGCGAGCCGTTCGGTATCGGGGCCGGCGAGGACCAGGCGGCCCGTGGCGTCGCGGGGCGCGTGCAGGCGCGGGTTCCACAGCACCGGCCCGTGGGTGTCGGCGAGGGTGAGGACGCCGGCGTCGGTGCCGAGGGAGACGCGGTGCAGCAGGTGGGAGTGGTTGTCGGGGTCGTCCGGGTGCACCTCGTTCTGCACCCGCAGGGTGACGGGCGCGCCGCCGACGACGGCGTGCAGGGTGCGGAAGGGCTGCGTCCCGTCGGTGAGCCCGGCGAGTTCGGCGCCGGGTCCGGATTCGGCCCGGAAGGCCCAGGGCCGCAGCGCCCCGGCGGCCCGGCCGAGGACGTCGAGCAGGGGGTAGGCGACCTGGCTGTTGCAGGCGGCGTCGATGAACCGGAGCGGGCCCCGGGCGCGCAGCGTCTCGGCGGCGGCCAGGAAGGCGCGCACCGGCGCCAGGTCGGGGTAGAGGGTGCCGACGGCGTAGGCGGCGTCGCCCTCGCGCGCCGCCCGCAGGTTGTCGGCGAGTTCACCGGCGTGGACGGGGTGCTCCTGGAGGACGTGCAGTCCGCGGCGCAGTGCGGCGCGCGCGAGGTCGGAACCGGGGCCTCCGGTGGCGCCCGAGCGGACGACGACGCACAGGACGTCGGTGTCGTCGGGCAGCTCGGTGACGTCCGTGTGGAGCGGCACTCCGGACTGCTCGGCCAGCTGCCGGGAGTAGTCGCCTCCCCTGGCGAGGATGCCACTGAGGGTGAACCCTTCCGGGTCGCTACGGACCGCGTCCAGGTAGACGCGGCCGAAGGCGGTTCCGGCGACCACCACCCGCAGCGGTCGTCCGGCGCGGCTCACGAGGCGGTCACGGCTGCTTCGGCTGCCGCCCCTTCACTCTCGGGCACGGTCCCGTCCTCGGCGGCGTCCGCCGAGGTCGCGGGTACGAGGTGGCCGCTGACGGCGCGGAGTTTCTCCCGGGTCTCCTCCAGCTCCCGTGCCGGGTCGGAGCCGGCCACGACGCCCGCTCCGGCGCGCAGCCAGGTCCGGCCGTCGCGGCGCAGCACCGTACGCAGCACGAGGGCCGCGTCCAGGGTGCCGTCGGCCTCCAGCCGGACGACCGCGCCGCTGTACAGGCCCCGTTCCCGTTGCTCCGCACGCCGGATCATCGCGGACGCGGACCGCTTGGGTATGCCGGAGGCCGTCACGGCGGGGAACAGCGCGGCGAGCGCGTCCCACCGGTCGCGGCCCGGCGCGAGCCGGCCCCGCAGCCGGGAGGCGAGATGCTGCACACTCCCCCGTTCCGCGACGGCCATGAACTCCTCGGTGCGCACGGACTCGGGTCGGCACACCGTGGTCAGCTCCTCCTGCACCAGGCGCACGGAGACGGCGTGCTCGTACACCTCCTTGGCGTCCCGGTGCAGTTCGGCCCGGCGCAGGGCGTCCCTGCCGGGATCGCCGGTCAGGGCGCGCGTCCCGGCCAGTGGCTGCGCCGTGACCAGTCCCTCGGCGTCGACCCGGGCCACGATCTCGGGGCTGTAGCCGGCGGCTTCCCAGCCGCCGTGCCGCAACAGGAAGGAGCGGGCCGGCTGATGGGCACGCCGTCCCGCCACGTACGTGGCCGGCAGGTCCAGTTCTTCGGGCACGGTCACGCTGCGGGAGACGATGACCTTGTCCAGCTCCCCGGCGCGGATGGCGCGTACGGCGTCGGCGACGGCGGCGCGGTAGCGGTCCGCGCCCTCCTCCAGGTCCACGGTGACGCGCCCGGCGGCGGGTTCGGCGGCCGATGCCGCGGCCAGACGCAGTCGCCGTTCCAGCGTGTCGAGGGCGCCTGGGTTATCGGCCCGCAGTACGGCCGCGGACGGGGTCAGCCGGATCTCGCGTTCCGGGACGACGAACCGGGCGAGGGGGGCGGCGGCCGACGGCAGCTCGTCGCCGGAGCAGGCGTGGGTGAACTCGAAGGAGATCCAGCCGTGTGCCGATCCGACACCGCCGGTCCTCGACTGGAGGAGGTGCCCGGCGGCGGACAACGGGTCGGCTCCCGGCGGCAGTTCCACGGCCACGCCATCGGTGCCGTACGACCGGACGGACGCTGCGTCCACTTCGACGACCGCGGCCTCGCCTTCACTCCATACGACGGCGCCGTCCTGTTCGTACAGGAGATGGGGCGCTTCGGTGGCCGCGCAGAGGGCGGCGGCGACAGCCACGGGATCGCCGCTGAAGGGCAGTCCGCGTTCGGGGAAGGGGTCCCGAGGGGTCACGAAAGGTTCTCACTTTCCAGTCGACAGCGGGCGCCGGTGGCCGCGGCGGTACGGGTGATGTCCACGAGGAGGCGCAGCACGGGCTCACGGCGGGGGGTGAAGTAGAAGTGGCCGCCGGGGAAGGCGCGCAGCCGGAACGGGCCGGTGGTGTGTGGCGCCCAGGCACGGGCCTGGGCCTCGTCGACCTCGGTGTCCCTCTCCCCCAGCACGGCGGTCACGGGGCAGCCCAGCGGCGGGGACGCGGGGCGGTGGTAGGTCTCCGCGAGCCTGAAGTCGGCGCGTACGGCGGGCAGGTAGGCGTCACGGACGGCGGGGTCGGTCAGCAACTCGCCCCGGGTGCCGCCCAGCCGGACCAGTTCGTCGACCAACGCGTCGTCGGGCCGGGTGTGCGTGTCGCCGCGCGCGGGCAGCGAGGGAGCACGGCGACCGGAGACCACCAGATGGCCGGGGGCGGCCCCCCAGGCGGTCAGCCGGAGCGCGGCCTCGTAGGCGACGATCGCACCGAAGCTGTGCCCGAAGAGCACCAACGGCCGCTCGGCCAGCGGGAGAAGGGCCGCGCAGAGACCGGCCGTCAGGCTCCGCAGGTCGTCGGCGGGCGGTTCGGACAGGCGGTCCTCGCGCCCGGGGTACTGCACCGCGGACAGCTCCATGTCGTCGGGGAAGCGGGCTCCCCACGCCGCGTACGGGCCGGCCGTGCCTCCGGCGTGCGGCAGGCAGACCAGGCGGGCGGAGGGGCTGTGCCGGGGCGTTCGGCAGCGCAGCCAGGCGTCCGTCATGGGCGGTTTCTTCCCTTCGGTGGCAGCGTCCGGGCGAATCGGTCGCCTCATCGGGGCGCACACGAGGCCGCGCACGGCGGATGCGAATCGGCGGGATGCCGCCGGCGCCACCCATACAAGCCTTACTGAAAACGATTGTCAATCCCGTTAATGGGGGAAGCAGGCCACGCCGACTGCCGGGCCCCGGTCGTCAATACCGACAAGGCCCACTTGAGTTTGAAAATGATTATCATGTATGACTAGACGCGATTCCCGGCCCTCTGGGCGACCCGGCACCGTCCGTGCACGCGCCCATACGTACTCGGAGTGTCATGTCTCATCGCCCTTCCCTTCCCTTCCCGTCCGTGACCCGCCGCCATGTCCTGTCCCTGATCGGGCTGGGGGCCGCGACCGCGGCCGTCCCCTCGCTCACCGGCTGCTCTTCCGACCAGGGCACGGCGCCCACGGTGACCGGTGCGCCCACCGGCACGGCGCGGCGCGGCGGCACCGTCCGGCTCGCCTTCGCCGGAGCGGGTGCGGCCGAGTCCCTCGACCCCACCGTGGGGACCTCTCCCTGCGACCTCGCCCGCTACTCGGTCGTCTTCGACACGCTGTTCCTCTTCGCCGACGGCGAGGCCGAGCCCGCGCTCGCCACGGCCGCCGAGGTCGACACCAGGGCGAAGCGCTGCACCCTGACGCTGCGCCAGGGAGTCACGTGGCACGACGGAACACCCTTCACCGCCGCCGACGTCGTGCACACGCTCAAGTACCGCTCCTCCCCCGACCGCGTCTCGCCGAGCGAGCTGTCGGCCTACTTCGACCTCGCCGCCGCCGAGGCCGGTGACGATCACACCGTCGTCGTACCGACCCTCCGGCCCGCCGGCGACCCGGCGACCCTCTTCGCGGGCGCCGGGATCTACGTCATCAAGGCCGGCACCTCCTCCTTCGCCGCCAACTCCGTCACCGGCACCGGGCCTTACCGCCTGACGGCCTTCAAAGCGGGCGTGGAGACCCGGCTGGAGCGCTTCGACGGCTACTGGGACGGCAGCGGCCACGCCGACAAGATCGTCCTGCTCAGCGTCGACGACGCCCAGGCCCGGGTCAACGCGGTCAGGGACGGCCAGGCCGACTACGCCTCCGACATCTCCTTCACCACGGCGAAGGCGGGGGCGCCCGGCACCGGCCTGCAGATCCGTGACGCGGGCAAGAACCTGCGCACGACGTACGGGTTCGTCCTCAACGTCACCCGCCCCCTCCCCTCGGACCCCCGGGTGCGGCAGGCGATCAAGCTGGGCATCGACCGCAAGGCACTGGTCGAGGCCGTCTTCCTCGGCTACGGAGAGCCCGCCAACGACCTGTTCGGGGCCGGCGCGCAGTACTACCTCGACGACGTGCCCGTCCCCGAGCGCGACACGGCCAGGGCGAAGCGGCTGCTGAAGGAGGCCGGCGCCACGGGCAAGCCCTTCGTGGTGCGCACGGCCGAGTACGAGACGGGGCTGAACTCGTCGGCGGAGCTGTTCGTCGAACAGCTGAGAGGACTCGGTCTCGACGCCTCACTGGTCAAGGTGAGCACCACGGAGGGGTACGAACCGTCCGGCATGAAGGCGTGCGACGCCATCTCCTTCCCCCTCGGACCGGTTTCCCTGGCCCTGACCTACACCCGGTCCGCGGCCTTCGAGACGCTCGCCTTCCCGGACAAGGAGCTGACGGACGCCGTGGCGACGGCCGTGTCCACCACCTCGGAGACCGCCAGGGCCGATGCCTGGACCAGGGCCCAGCGGGTCATGGCGGACCGCGGCAACTGGATCGCCTGGGGGCGCGGTGACGTGCTGAGCCTGGCGAAGGCCACCCTGACGGGCATCGAGAACCGCGAGTCGCCGAAGTACCCCTGGCTGGGGAAGGTGGGCTTCACCGCGTGACAAGAGACCTGGTCCGGTATGTCACCGGGCGGCTCGTGACCGCCGTGGCCCTGCTGGCCGCGCTGTCTTCGGTGGTCTATGCCGGCGTCGATCTGCTGCCCGGCGACCCCGCCACCGCCCGGCTCGGGGTGAACGCCACACCGGACCAGGTGGCGGTGGCCCGCCAACGGCTGGGACTGGACGAGCCGTTGGCCCACCGCTACCTGAAATGGGCCGACGGCCTGCTGCACGGCAACCTCGGCACGTCGGCGAACGGCACACCCGTCGCCGGTATGCTCTCCGGCCGCCTGGAGAACACCGCGGTCCTGGCCGGCCTGACCGTCCTGCTCCTGATACCCCTCTCCCTCGTCCTCGGTCTCGTTCTGGGCCGCCGGGCCGAGCGGCGGGCCGACCGGGCCGGCTCCGCCCTGCTGCTCCTGACCACGGCCGTACCCGAGTTCGTGGTCGCGGCCATGCTCGCCCTCGTGGTGGGCGCGCAGTTGCGCTGGCTGCCCGCGACCTCCCTGGTCCCCGCGGGGGACTCCCCGCTCACCCATCCGGACGTGCTGGTGCTGCCGGTGCTCAGCCTGCTCTGGGTGAGCCTCGCCTACGCGACGCGTGTGATCCGGGCGCAGACGCTGGTCGCGTCGCGTGCCCCGCACGTGGAGGCGATGCGGCTCAACGGCATCCCCGAACGGACCGTGCTGTACCACGGTGTCCTGCCCGCCGTGCTGCCCTCCGCCGCCCAGATCTGGCTGATCACTTCGGCCGGGCTGCTCGGCGGCACGGTACTGGTGGAGGCCGTCTTCGGGTATCCCGGCATCGGCCAGGTACTGGTCTCCTCGGTCAGCACCGGCGATCTGCCGGTCGTGCAGGCGCTCGCCGTGCTCATGGGGGCCCTCACCCTGCTGGCCACCATCGCCGCGGACGTCATCGGCGCCGCGGTCGGAAGGACGCGATCCCAGTGAAGACCTCCACACCTCCACCGCGCGTTCGCGGCCCGTTGCCGCACTCCGCGGGTCTCTCCCGGTGGCGGGCCGGCAGGCGCACCCTGGTCGTGGCGGTCGTGATCGGCGTCGTGCTGGCCGTCGCCCTCGCCGGGCCGTGGCTCGCGCCGCATTCGGCGACGGAGATGGTGGCGACGCCGTACGCGCCGCCTGCTGCGGCACACCCGCTCGGCACCGACCACCTCGGCCGCGACGTACTGTCCCGCCTGCTGCGCGGGGGTCCGTCCGTCGTGCTCACCACGCTGGCCGCCACGGTCGTCACCGTGGCGCTCGGCACCTCGGCCGGGCTGGCGGCGGCCCTGGTCGCCCACCGCCGGCCGGCCGCCGAGGGCCTCGTCATGCGCCCCTTCGACGCCCTCGCCGCGCTGCCGCCGATGCTCGCCCTCCTGCTCGTGCTCACGGCGGTGCCCAGCCGGGCCGGTGTCGTACTCGCGGCGTGTGCCGCGGGCGTACCGCTGTCCGCGCGGGTCATCCGGTCCGCCGCCCTGCCCGTGCTGCGCAGGCCGCATGCGGAGTTGTCGCTGGCCCGGGGCGAACGGTGGCCCTGGGTGCTGCGCAACGAGGTGCTGCCACTCGTCGCCACCACGGTGCTCGCCGACGCGGGGCTCCGGTTCGTCTTCTCCCTCTATCTGGTCAGTGCGGCCGGCTTCCTGGGCGTCGGCGTCTCCGGTTCCGACTGGGGCACCCTCGTCTACGAGGCCCTGCCCGGCGCCGCGCTGCAGCCCTGCGCACTGCTGGCACCGCTGGTCCTGATCGCCGTCCTCGCCGTGGGCGTCAACCTGCTGTCCGACGACGTGACACACCCCGACGACGAGGAGTGAGCCAACGATGCTCGCAGTCGAGAAAACGATGCTCGCCATCGAGAACCTGGAACTGCGCTCCGCGCGAGGCCCCGTCCTGCGCGGCGTGTCCCTCACGGCGGAGGCCGGAGAGGCGCTGGCCGTGGTCGGCGCCTCCGGCTCCGGGAAGACCACGCTGGCCCTGTCCGTCCTGGGCCACCTGCGACCGGGCATCGCCCTGAACGGCGGCCGGGTACGGGTGGACGGGCACGACACACTGCCCGTGCCCCACCCCGCGTTGCGCGGCGGCACGGTCGCCTACCTCGGACAGGACGCCGGTACGACGCTCAACCCCTATCGCCGGCTGTCGAGCACGCTGTGCACGGCGCTGGGGACACGGGACGCCCAGGGGCCCGAGGCCCTGCTGCGCCGAGTCGGCCTGCCCGCCTCGTTCGCGCGCCGGCGTCCCGCCGAACTCTCCGGCGGCCAGCAGCAGAGAGCCGCCCTGGCCGTGGCCCTCGCACGCGGCCCCCGGCTGCTCGTCCTCGACGAACCCACCTCCGCCCTCGATCCCGCGGCGAAGGAGGAGGTCCGCGCGGAGCTTGCCCGGGTCAGCAAGGCCGGCGTCGGCCTCCTGTGGATCACTCACGACCTCTCGTCGGTCGCGGGGCTGGTCGACCGGGTCGTGGTCCTGGCGGACGGCCGTATCGCGGAGGACGCACCGGCCGGCCGGGTCCTCGCGGCTCCGGCGTCACGGCCCGCGGCGGCACTGGTCGACGCGGCCTCACCGGTTCCCCGTCGACCGCGCGGGCAGGCCCCCGGCACGCCACCGGTGCTGCGCGTCGACGCACTCGCCGCGGCGCTGGGCGACCGGCGGGTGCTGGAGGACGTCGGTCTCACCGTCCGCCCAGGACGGTGCCTGGCCGTCACCGGCGCGTCCGGCAGCGGCAAGACGACCTTGGCGCGCTGCGTCACGGGACTCCACCAGCCCGCGGGCGGGTCGGTCCTGCTCGACGGGCGCCCTCTGCCAGGGCGAGCGCGCAGGAGAGCGGTGACGGACCGCGCGGCGATCCAGCTCGTACCCCAGAGTCCGGCGGAGACGCTGCATCCTCTGCGGCCGGTCCGCGAGGCCCTGGTACGCCCCTTGCGGGTCCTGGGAGGGATGCGGGACCCGCACCGGATCGACGAGGAGATCGAGCGCCTGTTGTCCCTGGTCCACCTGCCGCCCGAGCTCGCGTGGCGCACCCCCGGCCGGCTCTCCGGGGGCCAGCGCCAGCGGATCGCCATCGCCCGGGCGCTGGCCGCCGGACCGCGGGTCCTGCTGTGCGACGAGATGACCTCGGCGCTGGACTCGGTGACCCAGGCGTCCGTCCTCGACCTCGTGCGCGGTCTGTGCGAGGAGCGGTCACTCAGCGTGCTCCTCATCACGCACGACCCCCAGGTGGTGCGGCGGGTCGCCGACGACGTCATGGTGCTGGAGGGCGGCCGCCTGCACCGAGGCGACGCCGTTCCCGCCCTGTCGTGAAGAGGCCCTGAGCCGGCACCGGGTGGCCGTGGCCGGCAGCGGGGCGAGGGACGGCACGGGGCGGGGGACGGCACGGAGGTGCCGTCCCCCGCCCCGGACGGATTCACCAGGACGACTTCGTCACTCCGGGCAGATATCCGGCATGGGCCTGCTCGCGCACGTTCACCCGCGAGAGGCCGAACTTGCGCAGGTGACCGCGCGGACGGCCGTCGACGCTGTCCCGGTTGCGCACGCGGGTCGCGCTCGCGTCCCGGGGCTGGCGGCGGAGTTCCGCCCGCGCGGCCGCCTTCTCGTCGTCCGTGGCCCGCGGCGAGGCCAGGACCGCCTTGAGTTCGGCGCGCCGCCGCGCGTAGCGGGTCACGATCAGCTTCCGCTTCTCGTTCTTCGCGATCTTGCTCTTCTTCGCCATCAGACACGCTCCCCACGGGCCCGGATCCGGGCGACAGCGGCCTCGATGCCGATGGCGTCCACGGTCTTGACGGCACGCGCGCTCAGCCGCAGCCGGACGTGACGCCCCTCGCCGGGCAGCCAGTAGCGCTTCTTCTGGATGTTGGGGTCGAACCGGCGCGGGGTGCGGCGGTGCGAGTGGGAGATCTTCTTGCCGAAGCCGGGTTCGGCTCCGGTCAGTTGACAGTGGGCGGACATGCGGAGGCTGCCTTTCTCTTCACCGGTTATCGGTAATGGAAATCATTGTCGTATGCTACCCCCATGGCACGCAACGAACTGCGCCCGATCATCAAGCTCCGCTCCACCGCCGGGACCGGCTACACCTACGTGACCCGCAAGAACCGCCGGAACGACCCGGACCGGCTCGTCCTGCGGAAGTTCGACCCCGTCGCCGGACGCCACGTCGACTTCCGCGAGGAGCGCTGACAGCACCGCCCTCGGCCCGACCACCACCACACCGACCCAGGGAACGCACCCCATGAAGCCCGGAATCCACCCCGCCTACCGCCCGGTCGTCTTCCGCGACAAGGCCGGAGACTTCGCCATCCTGACCCGCTCGACGATGACCAGCGACAAGACCGTCGAGTGGGAGGACGGCCACACCTACCCGGTGGTCGACGTCGAGATCTCCTCGGCGAGCCACCCCTTCTACACCGGCACCGCCCGCGTGCTGGACACCGCCGGCCGCGTGGAGCGCTTCGAGCGCCGCTACGGACGGGACGGGGGCCGCCGATGACCCTCGAAGGGCCGATGCCCGTGGTGATCGTCGGCGGACTGCACGCCGACGCCCGCCGCGCCACGGTCGACCGGCTGCTGCGGGAGGTGCCCGGCAGCGTCGCCCTGCACCACGACCTGTCCACCGCTCCGGCGGGCACCGTGCGCCGCAGCGTGCGCGACACCACGGGCGACACCTGCTGGGGCGAGACGCCGTTGGTCAACGACTGCGCCTGCTGCGCCCTGCGCGAGGACCTCGTCCCCGAACTGGAGCGGCTCGCCGACAGCGGCCTCACCCGCCTCGCGGTCGTGGAACTGTGGGACTCCGTGGAGCCCCGCGGGATGGCCGAGGTCGTCGCCGCGCATGGCGACGGCGCCTTCCGGCTCACCAACGTGGTGACCGCGGTGGACCCCGCGCTGGTCCTGGCCTGCCTGTCCAACGGCGACGACCTCGCGGACGCCGGACTCGCCGCCGCCGCGACGGACCAGCGCACCGTGGGCGACACCTTCGCACGGCAACTGGAATACGCCCCCGTCGTCGCCCTGGCCGACAGCCCCGCCACCGGTCTGGACGACCTGGCGCTCCTGCGGCAGTTGCACCCCACGGCCAGTCATGTCCGCATCGGCTCCGGCCGGTTGGGCGGTATCGCGGTCGCCGGTTTCGACGTGGACGCGGCGGCGGCCGCCCAGCACCCGGCCTGCGCCCGGCTCCCCCACGACTGCGACGAGGAAGGGGTCAGCACCCTGGTCTGGCAGCGCCGCCGCCCCTTCCACTCCGGCCGCCTCTACGAGGCGCTGGAGGACCTGTGCTGTGCCGCGGCCCGCAGCCGGGGGAGGTTCTGGCTGGCGGACCGGCCCGACAGCCTGCTCGCCTGGGACGCCGCCGGGGGCGCGCTGTGCGTGGAGAGCGCCGGGCCGTGGATGGCCTCTCTCCCGGACGCCGCCTGGGAGATGATGCCCGCCGAGCGCCGGACCGCGGCCGCGCTGGACTGGCATCCCGAGCACGGCGACCGCTGCCAGCACCTCGTCTTCACCTCGCCCGGTCTGGACCGGACAGGGCTGCTCTCGCTGCTCGACGCCTGTCTGCTCACCGACGACGAGCTGGCGTCCGGACCCGCCGCCTGGCCCCGGCCCACCGGCTTCGACCAACTGCTCGACCCCGTCGCCTGACTCGTCCCGCCTCACCGCCAAGGAGGGCTCCGTGCCCCGCCCCACCAAAGCCACGCTCGCCCGCAAGAACCGGCCGAACCCGCTCGACGCGGCCGGCATCACGTACATCGACTACAAGGACACCGACCTGCTGCGGAAGTTCATCTCCGACCGCGGCAAGATCCGCAGCCGCCGGGTCACCCGGATCAGCCGGCAGCAGCAGCGGCAGGTCGCCACGGCCGTCAAGAACGCCCGCGAGATGGCCCTGCTCCCCTACTCCAGCCGCTGACCTCCCCACCACCGCCCCTTCCCCGCAGACGAGAGGACCGTCATGGCCGTCCCCAAGCGCAAGATGTCGCGCAGCAACACCCGCCACCGCCGCGCCCAGTGGCGGGCGAACACCCCGCCACTGGCCCCCATCACCCTCGAAGGAACCACCTATCTGGTTCCCCAGCACCTGAGGAAGGCGTACGAGCGCGGCCTCCTCCGTCCGGAGGACTGAAGCAGCATGCCGCACGACCACCTGCCGGTGACCGTCCTGTCCGGTTTCCTCGGAGCGGGCAAGACCACGTTGCTCAACCACCTGCTGTCCAACCGCGAGGGACTGCGTGTCGCCGTCATCGTGAACGACATGAGCGAGATCAACATCGACGCCGCGCTCGTGCGCGGTGGCGGGGCCGCTCTCTCCCGTACGGAGGAGCGACTGGTCGAGATGACCAACGGCTGCATCTGCTGCACACTGCGCGACGATCTCCTCGAAGAGGTGGACCGCCTCGCCAGGGAGGGGCGCTTCGACTACCTCCTGATCGAGTCCAGCGGCATCTCCGAGCCCTTGCCGGTGGCCGCCACCTTCTCCTTCGCACGCGACGACGGGACGACGCTCGGCGACCTCACCCGGCTCGACACGATGGTCACGGTCGTGGACGCGGCCAACTTCCTCCGGGAGCTGGGGGACGGCGACGAGCTGGCCGCGCGGGGCCTCGCGCCCTTCGAGGACGACGAACGCACGGTGAGCGATCTGCTGATCGACCAGGTCGAGTTCGCCGATGTGATCGTCCTGAACAAGCTCGACCTCGTCGACGAGGAGTCGGCCGAGCGCCTGCGCTCCATCCTCACCCGGCTCAACCCGGGCGCACGCCTCCTGGACAGCGTCCGGGGACGGGTACGCGCCTGCGACGTACTCGGCACCGGCCTCTTCGACGTGGAACAGGCGCAGCAGGCGCCCGGCTGGGTGCGCGAACTCAACGGCGACCATGTCCCGGAGACCGAGGAGTACGGGATCTCGTCCGCCCTGTTCCGCTCCGACCGTCCCTTCCACCCGGGCCGTCTCTGGCGGCTGGTCACCGAGCGGTTCGACAGCGGCGAGTTCGGAACGGTCCTGCGCAGCAAGGGCTTCTTCACACTGGCCGGACGCACCGGGGTGACGGGACTGTGGTCCCAGGCGGGTTCGGTCGCCCGTTTCGAGCCGGCCGGGGTCAGCGACGCCGCAGCGCCGGAACAGCGGGCCCAGGAGCTGGTGTTCATCGGTACCGAACTGAACGCGGCCGCCCTGTGCACCGCCCTGGAGGACTGCCTCCTGGACGGCGACTGGACCGGCGGCGACGACCCCTTCCCCGTCTGGGACGTCCCGGAGGCCCGCGAAACCTGCGTACACGAGCAGCACGGCACGGCAGTGCCCGTCTGACGACTCCGGGCCGGGTGGTGGCCGCAGCCACGGCACCACCCGGCCCGGTCGGCCTGGTTCCGGCGTCTTCCACCGGGGAGGTGACCATGCGCGGCTTTCCTCCGGGGAACCAGCGCTCGACGCGGCAGCGCCGCGAACTCCTGACCCTGTTCCAGGCGTGCGAGGACTTCGTCTCCGCCCGGTCCTTGCACGCGACGGCGGAGTCCGCCGGCATCCTGATCGGCCTCACCACCGTGTACCGCACCCTGCGCATGCTCGAAGCCGACGGCGGCGCGGACGTGATCCGCGACCTGAACGGAGAACGGCTGTACCGGCCACGGCCCGCCGAGGGGCATCAGCACTACCTCGTGTGCCGGGAATGCGGACTGAGCCGCGCGGTGGAGGCCGAACAGGTCGAGAGCTGGGCGCGAAGCGTCGCGGCGGCCACGGGTTTCACCCGCGTCGACCACGTCGTGGAGCTGACCGGCGTCTGCCAGGACTGCGGCCGCCCGGAGCTGTCCGAGCCGCGCTGACGCCCGGCCACGCGAAGACGCGGAACCGCCGCCCGCCGGCGCATCCCGAGGCTTCCCACAGCCGGTCAGCCGTGAGGCGGCGGGCGAGTGGTCAGTGGTCGCCCGGGAGGAGGGTGAAGTCGGCCCAGTCGAAGCCCGGTGCCACGACACAGGTGACGAGCACAGGATCGTCACCGACCGGCCGGGCGCACTGCCACCGTCCGGCGGGAACGGCCGCCCACAGCGCCTGTCCGGCCGCCGGATCGGGGCCGAGGAGGGTGGTGGAGGCTGTGGCGGCCGAGGGCTCGGCAGCGTGGGTGAGGGACAGCGGGCTGCCGCTGTGCCAGAGCCACAGCTCGTCACACGCGACGCGATGCCGGCGCGACTGCTCGCCGGGACCCAGAAGATAGTGGATGGCGGTGGCGGCCGGACGCCGTCCCCGGCCGGTGTCGACCTGTTCGCCCGCCGACCACAGCCTTCGGTACCAGCCCCCTTCGGGATGCGCCTGCAAACCCAGCCGCACGGCCAGATCCGGCCGGTCCTGCCCGGCGGCACCCGTCACCGTGTACCGCTCCTCTTCCTCACCACTGTCCACCACGGCTCCTTCCCTCTCGCCCGCGAGACGCCCTTCCGTGACGTGCCCATGAGTGTCCTCCTCTCCCTTCCCTACGCCGCCCGATCTCACCTCCGGCACGCCGAGGACCCCGGCGGCGTCGTGGTGGAGGGCAGGGCTCAGGCGGAACTACGCCCGCCGGCTCATGGTGGAGGTGGCTGGTGCGAAGGCGGCGATCGCGTCGGCGAGGTCGGCCGGAGCTTCCAGCGGGATCAGGTGACCGGTGTTCGAGATCACCGTGAAGCCGGCTCCGGGGAGGTGGGGCAGCAGGTTGTCACGGAGCACCTGTTCGGGTTCGACACGGTCGTGCTCCCCGGCGACGAGGAGAGCGGGGACGTCGATCAGGCGGGTGTGTCCGGTGATGTCCTCCGCGATGCCGTGCAGCGGCCACTCCGTGCGGGCGGCCTCGGCGCCGGCGCGTGAATCGGTGACGATCTGCGACTTGATCGATGCGGGCAGCCCGGTCGCGGTGAGCACTGCGTCCCGTGCGCCGGCGACGGACTCGTCGGAGTCGTACGCGTGGGAGAGGCTTTCCTGGTACTCGGGAGTGATCTCCGCGGCGGGCTCGGCCGGTGCGGAAGCGACGAGGACGATCCCCCGGAGGCCCGCGGGCCGGGTCGCCGCGACCAGCTGTGCGACCTTGCCGCCCATGGAATGTCCGACGAGGACGTAGTCCGTGACGCCCGTGCCGGCGATCACGTCGAGCGTGTCCCCGGCGAGCCGGCGCAGCGTGCAGGGGCCGGACATGCCGCGTAAGCGGCTCCACCCGCGGAAGTCGACGGTGAGCATGTCGCGGCCGGTGAGGCGGTCGACGACGAGGTCCCATGTGCGGGCGGAGCCACCCCAGTAGTGCAGGAACACAAGAGTCGGCCCGGTCCCCGGCCGGTGGTCGTAAACGGGCAGCAGCGCCCGCTGTGTCGCGTTCATCGGTGACTCCCTCGATCAGCGTTTCCAGCGTTCCGCAGCGGAACTTCTCTGCTCCCATGGAATCTCCATCGCTCTGCCGGGGCATCGCCGCGACTGGTCGCCCGATGGTGGAAACTGGACACATGACCGTGATCCGGCAGATGACGTACCGGCCCGTCGGGAAGGGTGCCGCCGCTGTCGAGACGATGACGTTCGACCGCCTTCGCGAGCTGAACGACGGCGGCACGCAGCGCGCCGACTTCCATGTCCTCGCTGTCGTCGACGCCGGGCCCGGATCTGTCACGGTGGATTTCCGCCGGCACCCGCTCGGCGACCGGTCCGCGGTGTGGGTCGCTCCCGGCGCGGTGCACCGCTGGGACGACATCGCCGGCGTGACGGGGCACCTCCTGCTGTTCGTCCCGACCGCGCCGGTCACCCGCGCCACCCGGGAGCTCGCCGCGGCCCCGCACCCGGTGGCGCGGTGGACCATTCCCGAGGCCGACTGGCCCTTCGTCGACGCCGCGCGGAACCACCTCCTCCTCGAAGCCTCCGATGCGCCCGGGGACAGGGACACGACGACGGAGTTGCCCGAGATCCTGCTCTCCGCGCTCATCGTCCGGCTGCGGCCACCGCACGGCGCGGCCCGGTCGGCGAATCCGCTGTTCGGACTGTTCCGGTCCAGCGTCGAAGCGCATTTCCGGGAGCATCACGACGCCGGCTACTACGCCCGGGCTCTGGGATACGCGCCGCGTACGCTGTCGAGAGCGGTGCGGCAGGCCACCGGCCGCACCGCGAAGGCGTACATCGTCGACCGGATCGTCCTGGAAGCCAAACGGCTGCTGGCGCACCACCGCCTCCCTGCGGCCACCTGCGCCACCAGGCTGGGTTTCCCCGACGCGTCCAACTTCTCGGTGTTCTTCCGCCAGGCGACCGGCATGCCGCCGGGCGCCTGGCAGGCGACGGTGACCGTCGAGTGAGAGCGGCGCGGCGGACTGCCTGCCGGACCGTTCCCGGTGGGCCGGCCGTGGTCCGTCCGCGGGCGTACCGGCTTCTTCACCAGGCGAGTTCCGGGTGCCGGTCGCGGACCGGGCTGACCGATTCGAGGGCCGCCCCCAGCCGCAGCAGGGTGGGCTCGTCGTACCAGCGTGAGACGAGCTGGACGCCGATCGGCAGGCCGTCGGCGGCGGCCCCGAACGGCAGGGAGAGGGCCGGCAGCCCGGTGAGATTGAACGGGACGGTCGCCCGCATGATCCCGCGGGCCGGCACGGTCACCCCGTCGACCTCGAACTTCGGCCGGGCGAACGGAGGGGCGGGGATCGGGCACACCGGGCACAGCAGCACGTCGTAGCGCTCGAAGTAGCCGGTGAACAGCGAGCTGAGCGCATCGACCTGTTGCTGCGCGTCGAGGTAGTCGGCCGCCGACACCTCCGGTGCCTCCAGTGCCCGCAGGATCACCCGGTGCAGGTCGCCCTCGCGGCCGGCGGCGACCCGGCGGAAGTACGGGACCACTTCCGCGGTGAACAGCGTCGCGCTCAACTCGGTCGCGTCGACCGCCTCCAGGCCGGTGAGCGGTGCCGGTTCGACGACGCAGCCCAGCTCCCGCAGTGCCTGACCGGCGGCCGCGACGACGGCCGTCACTTCGCGGTCCACCGGGCCGAACGCGGGCTCGCAGGCCCAGCCCACCCGCAGACCGGCCGGTGCCGAGTGGCCGTCGACGGCCGCGTCCAGCGGCGGCGCGTGCCGTACGTGGCCGTCGACGCCGTCCGGTCCGGCGAGCGCCACGAGAGCCGTGGCGATGTCCCTCACACTGCGGGCCATCGGCCCGACATGCCAGTAGCGGCCGGGTACTTCGGGCCAGTGGCCGGTGATCGGGACCCGCCCGCGGGTTGCCTTCAGGGCGACGATGCCGGTGTCGTGGGCGGGTCCGCGCACCGAGATCGCCACATCGCTGCCCAACCCGAGGGCCGACATCCCGGCGGCGATGGCCGCCGCCTCGCCGCCGCTCGATCCGCCGGGGGTCCGCTCGCCGTTCCAGGGATTGCGCGAGAGGCCGAAGAGCAGGTTGTCGGTCTCGGTCCAGTACGAGAACTCCGGGAGGTTGGTCTTGGCCACCGGAATCGCGCCGGCCGCCCGCAGCCTCGCCACTGCCGTCGCGTCGGCCTCGGGGACGCGGTCCCGGAAGAGAACCGAGCCACGGGTGGTCACGGCCCCTGCCACGTCCAGCGCGTCCTTGACCGTGAACGGCACACCGTGCAGCGGTCCGACCGGCTCTCCGGCCGCCACGGCCGCGTCCGCCACCCGCGCCGCGGCGAGCCCCTGCTCGGCGAGCACGGCCACCACCGCGTTGAGTTTCGGGTTGACCGCCTCGATCCGCTCCAGGTGCGCTCGCATCACCTCCACCGCGGACATCCGTCGTGTGCGAACGCGCGACGCCAGCGCGGTCGCGTCCAAGTGGAACAGCTCGTCCCCGTCCACCGAGCACGCCCTTTCCGTCACCATGGACTCCTCTCCTGCGGCCGATCAGTGTCCGTACGTGCTCTTCCCCCGAAGTCCGGCGGCGAGCCGGCGTTCTCAGTGTCAGGCGGTGGCCATGAACGGTGTCACCGACCGGCTCTCCGACCTGGCCGCTCACACCGGCTGGGCCACCTTCCACCACGCGGCCGGGGCCTGGATCGACAACTCCTCGCAGAGCTTGGCCACACATCTGCGCCAAGCCGTCGACGATCTGCGCTCCCTCTCCGTGACGGCCCGGTCACCCTCACCCCCAAGCACGGCATGAGCGTCGACACTGCCCCGCCCACCATGTGGACTTCGGCGCTCTCCCGCCCGTCGAAGGAACGCGCGGTTCAGGTGAGCTCGCACTCCGCCGAGTCGTCGATCCGCACGGCCTCGAACGTGCCCAGCCACCGGTCGACGAGGGACTCGGGCCGGATGCACGTGGCTCCGCCCTTGGTGTCGCCGATCCAGACCGTCTCGTGGCGGGTGTTGATGACCTGGAGCGGGGCGGGCAGCGGGGCCGGCAGCTCCTGCCAGGGGCTCACCTCGTCGTACTCCTAGACGACTTGGCCGTCCTTGACGAAGCGGACAAAAGGGTATGCGCAGGGCGCCGCGGGGATCGGCGGGTCCGTGGGCTCGGCTTGCGCGGTGGTGGCCGCCCCGCCGAGCGGAAGCACGGTGGCCGCCGGTACGGTCATGAAGCCACGCGACCCGGCAATTGCCCTCACACGTACCCCGGTTGTTGAGAAGTCCTGATCGAATTGACCCCGATCGACACACTGTCCCCACAGGTCGCAAGTCTGGTCAAGGACCGGGACGGGCACCGAATGGCCGGCCGGCCGAGAGGCTGCGCTGGTGCTCGATTTGCGCCGATGTGCGCGAAGTCCCTCGCCGCCCACTGCGCGGGCCTCTTGGTCGAGTAGAGTATCGCCGGGTGCGGCAAGATACGAGGAGTCTGTCTTGACCGCGGTCAGCCTTGAGCACACCACCGTCCCCGCCGACACCGGCGAGGTGACGCTCCTGATAGCCCGTCGGGTGGATCCCGGCCATGAAGCCGCGTTCGAGCGGTGGGCGAGGGGCATTCTCGACACCGCCGCGACGTTCCCCGGCCATCTCGGTTACGGCTTCTTCCGCTCCTCCGGCGGCGACGCGCCCTGGTTCCTCGTCCACCGGTTCCAGGACGCGGAAGCCTGCCGCGCCTGGCAGGAGTCACCCGAGCGCGCGGCCTGGTTCGCCGACTGCGACGGGCACCACCACACCGAGATCGCCCGGCGGACACTGACCGGCATGGAGACCTGGTTCGCCAAGCCGGGCTCCACCCGGCCGGCGCCGCCCCGCTGGAAGATGGCGATCAGCGCGACCCTGGCCATCTACCCGGTCTCCGTACTCGGCGGCCTCTTCCTCGTGCCCCACCTGACCACACTCCCCGTCCTCCTCAGCAGCGCGGTCACCGCCTGCACATTCAACGTGTTCATGACGTACGTGTCGATGCCGGCCGTCAGCAGGCTCCTGCGCGGCTGGCTCACCTCCGCATAGGGGCACCACGCATAGGGGCACCTCCCGCCGCCCTCTATCCGCCCTCCTCCGTTCGCCCGCTCCGCTCCGTGGACCACTGGTGCAGGATGAGGGCCGCGTGCAGGTCGATCTGGCCGCGCGGGTCGGACACCCGGCGGCCGGTGAGGGCTTCCGCTCGCTCGATCCGGTAGTGCACGGTGTTCACGTGCAGGTGCAGGGCGGCTGCCGTGCGGGTCCACGACGATCCGTTGTCCAGGAAGGTCGCCAGCGTCTGGAGCAGTTCGGTGCCTTTCTCGGCGTCGTACGAGATGACCGGGCCGATCGTGTTCGCCTGGAAGGCGTGCGACACCGTGGGCGGCAGCCCTCCCAGCACCGCGCCCAGGCTCGTGACGGCGGAGGTCGTGCAGACTCGGGGCACCGGGTCCGGTCGCTGTCCGGAGGCATCCGCGAGATAGCGGGCCCCGCGCAGGGCCGGCGCCAGGTCGCGCGGCAGGGCTTCCGGGCCGACACCGACCGCGAGGGCGAGGTCGGCGTCGATGAGGCCCTGCACGTCCGGGAGGTGCTCGGTGAGCCGCTGGGCGAACCGGTCCGGCGGCGCGGCGACGAAGCCGACCGACTCATCGGTCCCGCCCGGGCACACGGCGAATTCCACCGCGCATGCCGCGAGCAGTTCGTTGGCGGCGTCGACGGCCCAGGCGGCCGACGCCCCGGGGGTTCTCACCACGACCGGAGTGAGCGTGGTGTCGCCGGGAAGACCGCAGTCCTGCACGATGCCGGCTGTCGCCGCGGTGTCCTTCGCTTCGAGCGCGGCGAGCAGCGCACCGGCTCTCGCGCCGCGTACGGTGAGCCGTTTGCGGTGCTGCGCCAACCTCGTGGACAGCAGGGCCGCGACCTCGTCGAGCACCGGCCGCTGGCGTGCGGCGACCGCCGGCGTGGTGCACAGCCACCACCCGTCGAAGGGCGACCCCTGGTCCGTACCGACCGGCACCCGTGCGCCGCGTGCGCCGGGCCGGGCGCTCGCGGCATGCGGATGCGTGCTCGCGATCACTCGGCCGGCGAGAGAGGTGAGCGTCAGCTCCGACAGCCCGAGGCGCTCGACCGCCAGCCGGAGCGCGTCATCGAGCGGGGCCGCCGAGGCGATGCTGCCGAGAAGCTCGTCCCTGACCATGGACGGCAGGGCCGGGGCGTCGGATGCGCGCACATCGGCCCAGAGCCGGACGTAGATGCTGTCGAGGACCGTGCGGAATGTGGTGCTCCGCGGCACGGAGAACAGCGGAAGCTCGTGGTCCCGGCACGCCTCGACCAGCTCGTCCGGGATCCCGCCGTGCACCCCTTCGCCGGCGATGAGCGCCACGGCGCCCGCGGCCCGGACCGCGGAGACGAACGCCCGCGCGGTCCCACAGCGGTCCGGCTGCCACCAGACCAGGCCGGTCAGTACGATCTCCCCCGGCGACAGGTAGGTCGAGGGATTCGCCATGTCGGCAGTCGTGACGCCCGTGACGGCGCGCCGCAGCGCGTGGGGCGGCGCCCACAGCGGCGTCAGCCCGAGGTCGGCGAGTTCCATCACCTGTTTCACCAGCACAGTGCCATCAATATCAGCCTCGGTATGGCTCGATCACATCGCCCACCGGCGGTTCGGTCGATCAACCGAACGCGGGCCCGGAGATCCGTATGCGGCGGGCATGCCGGGCGGCGGGCCCGGAGCGCTTCACTTGTCCCGTTCCGAGCCGTCGATCCCCGGCGGCGCACGTGGCGATGGGGTGCGCGGTGGACTTGAACACGATCGAGACGTGGCGTCCGGCGCGCACACGGCAAGATCTCGTGCTGGCGCCGGGTGAGGTGTTCCTCGGCGGCGGGACCTGGCTCTACTCGGAGCCGCAGGTGGGAACGACCGGTCTGGTCGACCTGGCGACGATGCGCTGGCCTTCGGTCGAGGACACGCCTTCAGGGGGGCTGCGTATCGGAGCCACCTGCACGGTGGCCGAGCTGTCCCGTATCCGGCGGCGCGAGGGCTGGGCGGCGCATCCGGTCTTCTTCCAGGCGGCCTCCGCCCTGCTCGCCTCGTTCAAGATCTGGAACATGATGACGGTCGGCGGGAACATCTGCCGCTCGTACGCCGCGGCGTCCATGGTGTCGCTGGCCGTCGCGCTCGATGCCACCGCGCTGATCTGGACCGCGGACGGCGGCGAGTACACGATTCCCGTCGCGGACATACCCACCGGAAACGGAACCAATACGCTCGCCGAAGGCGATGTGCTGCGCTGCATCGACATCCCCGCCCACGCGCTGCGCGCGCACACCGGGTTCCGCAAGATGGCGCTGGTCGAGATCGGTCGCAGCGCGGCGGTGCTCACCGGCCGGCTGGACGAGTCCGGTGCGGCGGTGTTCACCATCACGGCCGCCACCTTGCGCCCGGTGGTGCTGCGCTACGACGCCCTGCCCACGCCCGTCCGGCTGCGCGAGGACGCGCTGGGCGCGGACGGCTACTACACCGACCCCATGGGCAGCGCCGACTGGCGCCGCGCCGTCAGCGCCGTGCTGCTCGCGGAGATCCTGGAGGAGCTGCAGGCATGGAACTGAACATCAACGGTGAGGACTGCGCGGCCACGCCCCGCCCCGGGCAGTGCCTGCGGACCTTCCTGCGCGACCAGGCGCACTTCGAGGTCAAGAAGGGGTGCGACGCGGGCGACTGCGGGGCCTGTACGGTGCTGGTCGACGGCAAGCCCGTGCACTCGTGCATCTACCCGGCCCAGCGGATCGAGGGGCGGCGGGTGACCACCGTCTCCGGCCTGGGGACGGTGGACCGGCTCCATCCGATGCAGCAGGCGTTCGTCGACAACTTCGGTTTCCAGTGCGGTTTCTGCACCGCGGGCATGATCGTCACCGCTTCCACGCTCGCGGAGGACCAGCTAGACGACATGCACCGGCTGATGAAGGGCAGCCTGTGCCGGTGCACCGGGTACCGGTCCATCCGCCAGGCCATCGCGCAGGGCGTCATGGCCGCCGGTGCCGAGGACTCGGGCAACTCCCCGGGAGCATGCGGGTCCGGCGCCCGGCCCGAGGGCGTTCAGCCGGGCATCCCCTGCCCGAAGTCGAAGGTCGGGACCTCGGTGAACCCGCCCGCCGCCAAGCGGGTGGTCACCGGGACCGAACCGTACACCTTCGACATGGAACTCCCCGGCGCACTCCATGTGCGCGTACTCGGCTCGCCGCACGCGCACGCCCGCATCCTCGACATCGACACCACGGAGGCCGAGCGGCTGCCCGGGGTCGAGCTGGTGCTGGACCACCGCAACGTCCCCAGGACCCGCTACTCCACCGCGCAGCACGAACGCCGTACCGACGACCCGCACGACACCAGGATCCTCGACGACGTGGTGCGCTTCAGGGGGCAGCGTGTCGCGGTCGTGGCCGCGGTCTCCGCGAGCGTCGCCGAGCAGGCCTGCCGCCTCATCGAGGTGACGTACGACGTGCTGCCCTCGGTGCACGACCCGGAAGAGGCCATGTCACCGGGCGCGCCCATGCTGCATCCCGAGCTGCTCGACAGCGACCAGCCGGCGGAGGAGCTGCCGCGGGACCCGGCACGCAACGTGGTCGCCGCCCTCCACAACGGCGTCGGCGGGGACGTCGACCAGGCGCTGGCCGATTCCGACGTCACCGTGCACGGGGAGTGGCGCACCCAGCGCGTCTCGCACATGCAGTTGGAGACGCACGGCAGCCTCGGCTGGCTCGACGACGACGGCAGGCTGGTCATCCGCACCAGCTCGCAGGTGCCCTTCCTGACCCGCCGCACGCTGTGCCGGCTGCTCGACCTGCCCGAGGACAGCGTGCGCGTCTTCACCAAACGCGTCGGTGGCGGTTTCGGCGGGAAGCAGGAGATGTTCTCCGAGGACATCATCGCCCTCGTGGTCCTGCGCACCGGTAAGCCCGCCATGTACGAGATGAGCCGCAACGACGAGTTCGCGCGCACCTCGGTACGCCACCCGTTCCGCGTCCGGGTCACTCTGGGGGCCGAGCGGAGCGGCAGGCTGACCGCGATCAAGCTGCGTGTGCTGGCCGACACGGGTGCCTACGGCAACCACGCGCCCGGGGTGCTGTTCCACGGCTGCGCCGAGTCGATCAGCCTGTACAACGCTCCGGTGAAGCGCGTCGACGCCGAGTCGGTGTACACCAACAACGTGCCGTCCGGTGCCTTCCGCGGCTACGGCCTCGGACAGGTGATTCTCGGCGTCGAGTCCGCGATGGACGAACTCGCGCTCGCCCTCGACATCGATCCGTTCGAACTGCGGCGCATCAACATGGTCGCCGACGGTGACCCCCTCGTGGAGGCGCATCCGGCCGACGACGGACTCGTCTACGGAAGCTATGGCCTCGACCAGTGCCTGCAACTCGTGAAGGAAGGGCTCGACCGCGGCAACGGCGTGCTGCCCCCGGCGGGCGGGCACTGGCGTGTCGGTGAGGGCATGGCAGTCGCCATGATCGCGACGATGGCGCCCTTCGGCCATGTCTCCAAGACCACGCTGACGCTGAAGCCGGACGGGACCTACGTCGCCGGTGTGGGAACCAGCGAGTTCGGCAACGGCACCACGACGGTGCACACCCAGATCGTGGCGACCGACATGTCGACCGAGCTGGACCGGGTGCGGCTGACGAATTCCGACACCGACGGGGCGATCTACGACACCGGGGCGTTCGCCTCGGCGGGCACCACGGTGGCGGGCAAGGCCCTGCACGCCGCCGCGATCTCACTGCGTACGCTGCTCCTCGGTGTCGCCGCCCAGCTCACCGGCAGCGAGCCCGCCGACTGCTCGCTGTTCCCCGACGGCATCCGGACCCCGAAGCGGATCGTCCGCTTCCGTGAGGCCATCCGTGCCTGCCCGGTGGCCCACCGGGACGGCGACGGCGTGTTCGCCCGCGGTGACGAACTGGGCGAGTTCCGCTCGCTGGCCTGGAACGTGCACGGGGTCCGCGTCGCCGTCGACGTCCGCACCGGCGCGGTACGCATCCTGCAGTCCGTGCACGCCGCCGACGCCGGCACCGTGATGAATCCGCAGCAGTGCCGCGGGCAGGTGGAGGGCGGCGTCGCCCAGGCCCTCGGCACCGCACTGTCCGAAGAGGTCATGCTCGACGAGCAGGGCAACCTGCTGACTCCGGTGCTGCGCGCGTATCGGATCCCGCAGATGAACGACGTCCCGGAGACCGAGGTCTACTTCGCCAAGACGTTCGACGAACTCGGGCCCTTCGGCGCGAAGTCGATGAGCGAGAGCCCCTACAACCCCGTACCGGCCGCCCTGGGCAACGCCATCCGCCGCGCCGTCGGCACCCGGCCCTACGAGACGCCGTTCTCCCGGGACCGGGTCTGGCGCATGCTCAACGACCCGGACGCGGTGCCCGGCTGGTGGAAGCTGGCGCGCGTGCGCGTCGAGAACCGGACCAAGCAGCTCTCCGTCACCGGCTGAACGCGGCCGCGCGCGGCCGGCCATACCGGAATCAGTCCCTCCCCTCTCCCACCGATCTCCCTCGATGACGACGCACGGATGTGGTACCTATGCGGGACATCGCCGCACAACTGCTGGAATGGATCGACGCGGGTCAGCCGTTCGTCGTCGCGTCGGTGACCGGTGTGAGCGGCAGCGCGCCCAGGGGGCCGGGCGCCGCGATGGCGGTGCGCGCCGACGGCGCCGTCCTCGGCAGCCTCTCCGGCGGATGCATCGAGGGCTCGGTGCACGACGCCGCGATGGAGGTGCTCGACACCGGCGTACCCGTCCGGATCAGCTTCGACTACGACCCGGACAACCCGTTCGCCGTCGGCCTGACCTGCGGGGGTGTGATCGACGTGCACATGCAGCGCTTCACCCCCGCAGCGGGCGGCACCCTGGCGGCGGCGCTGCGTGCCGCACGCTGCGGCGAGCCGGTGGCGGTGGCCCGCGTGCTGGACACCGGCGCCCTGCTGGCGGTGTACCCCGCCGGCTACGACGGCACCACGGGCGACCCCGGCCTCGACGCACGCATCGCCACGAAGGCGCAGGGCCTGCTGGCGCTGGGCAGGACCAAGCTGCTGACGTTGTGCCAGCCGCCCGCGGGCGCCGATCCGTCCGGCCCGGAGGTCTTCGTGGAGAGCTGGACGACGCCGCCCCGGATGCTCGTGTTCGGCGCCATCGACTACGCGGCGGCGCTGGCCCGGATGGGCAAGTTCCTCGGCTACCACGTCACCGTGTGCGACGCGCGCGCGGTGTTCGCCACGACCTCCCGGTTCCCGGACGCGGACGACGTGGTCGTGCAGTGGCCGCACAAGTACCTCGCCGACTGCGAGCCCGACGAGCGGACCGTCATCTGCGTGCTCACCCACGAAGCCAAGTTCGACGTCCCCGTGCTCCAGGAGGCGCTGCGGGGCAAGGCTTGCTATGTCGGCGCCCTCGGCTCGCGCCGCACGCACACCGACCGCCTGCGGCGGCTGCGCGACGTGGGACTGAGCGATGTCGAGCTGTCCCGACTGCACTCCCCCATCGGGCTCGATCTGCGCGCGAACACGCCGGAGGAGACGGCGGTGTCCATCGCCGCGGAGATCATCGCCACCCGCACCCACGCCCCGGCCCGATCCCTCACCCACACCAGTGGACCCATCCACGTGACGCTGCCGTGAGGGCCGCCCGCCGCGTCGACTTGTCGACCTGAGCCGGGCCCGGCGATGACGGACCCCGCGGGCGGCCGATGACGGACCTCGCGGGTGGCCCATGGTTCACGTCATATCAGGCCCTGCGCCCGGAGGTCGGCCGCGTACTTGATGATCAGGTCCGGTGACAGGTGCGGGATGTCGTTCTCCTCGTCGAGGGCCGCGGCCCGTACCGCCGCACGGAACCGGTCCGCCGGAAGGGCCGATCCGGTGAGTGGCTTCTCCGGCTCGGCGAAGGCGTGCAGCAGGGGCAGCAGCGAATGCCGCTTCTGGCGGTCGGGCAGGCCCCGCAGGGCGGTCTCGAAGCGGGCGAGCCACTCGGCGTGGTCCTCCACACGGGTCAGGGGGTGTCCGGCTGCGGCCAGCCAGTCGACGAACGTGTCGAGGGAGATGCCGTCCTCGTGCGGGTTGACCACGTTGTAGGTCCAAAAGCCTTCTCGTACGTCGTCGCCCAGCGAGGTGACGGCCCGCGCGGTGAAGTCCACGGGGAGTGCGTCGTGGTGTGCGCCGCCGTCACCGGTGCCCCGGGCGTAGAAGCTGCCGGGCGCGATGCCGGTGGCCAGCAGGCTCAGCAGGAGGCGGGTGAAGACGTCCGGGATGTTGAGCTGGCCGCGGTAGCGCGGGTGCGCGAGGATCAGGTTCGAGCGGAGGACGGCGACCGGCAGGCCGAACGCCTCGTGCGCCTCGCGCAGCAGCACCTCGCCGGCCCACTTGCTCGCCGCGTAGCCGTCGGCGTACTCACCTTCGAGGTCGCGGGTCCGGCAGGCGGTGCGGATGTCCGCGGACTCGTCGGCCGCCGCCTCGTTCCCGAAGGCGACGGCGACCGTCGACAGATAGGTGAACTGCTTGGCCCGGGAGGTGATCGCGAGCCTGATCAGTTCGGCCGTTCCCCGTACGTTGGGACCGAACAGCTGGTCGTAGGGCAGGAGATGGTTGACCAGGGCCGCCGGGTGGACGATCAGGTCCACGGTGTCGGCCAGTCGCCGCCAGGTCTGCTCGTCGAGCCCGAGGCCCGGTTCCCCGATGTCGCCGGCGATCACCTGGAGATGCCGGTCGGCTGACTTGCGGTAGCGCTCCATGAGTTCGGGGTCGCCGCTGTCGAAGGCCGCGTCGAGCCGTGCCCGGGCCGCCTCGGCGCAGGAGCCGCGGACCACACACACCAGGGTGCCGCCGCGCTCCGCCACGCGCTCCAGCCACTCAAGGCACAGGAACCGGCCCAGGTAGCCGTTGGCGCCGGTCAGCAGCACGGTACGGGCCTCGGGCAGCGGTCCGGCCGGCCGCGCGGCCTGCGCGATGGTCCGCGCGTCGAGGAACGCGTCCAGCCGCAGATCGGCCGCGTCGAGCCGCGTCGCGTCAGGGCCGTGGACGCTGTCTGCGGTGGGACGGCGGTGTTCCGAGTCGAGCGCCCGTTCGATGTGATCGGCCACCTGCCGCAGCGTGTTGACCGGGTTGAGGACCACGTCGACAGGGACGTCGACGTGGAAGATCTCCTTCAGCAACTGGGAGAACGACAGTGCCGTGAGGCTGTCGCCGCCGAGGTCGAGGAAGCGTGCGCCGGGTTCCACGTCCCCGTCCTCCTGCCCGAGGAGCGCTCGCGCGACCCGCAGCACGGTCTCCGGTACCGGGTGGTCGGTGCCGGCCTGGCGCAGTGCCCGCAGTTCGTCGGCCTCGCGGTCGGACAACTCGGTGTACAGCGCTTCGAGACGCTCGCGGTAACGCTTCGTCAGGGCGGGTCGCAGTGGCTTGCGCATGCCGGAGAGCAGCCCGTTCTCCTGCGTGAACGGCTCGCGCTCGATGAGGAAGTCCCGTGGGATCTCATAGGAGTTCAGTCCCGCCTCGACGGCGAGGGTACGCAGGGACTCGCGCAGGATCGGCTTGAGGCGGCGGGCGTCCCCGGCGGCGCGGTCGACGGCTTCCTTGGTCGGCACGACGACCGCGAGCAGGTAGGCGCGGGCGCTGTTGCCGTACAGGAAGATCTGCCGGACGACCGGGCTGCCGTCGAAGAGCGCCTCCAGGCGGGAGACCGTCACGAATTCGCCCTGGGACAGCTTGAGGACGTTGGAGCGGCGGTCGACGTACCGCAGTTCGTCGGGGCCGACGCGGGCCATGATGTCGCCCGTGCGGTAGAAGCCGTCCTCCTCGAAGGCCTCGGCGGTGGCGTCCGGGCGCCGGAAGTAGCCGGGGACGAGCCGGTCGGACCTGACCAGCAGTTCGCCCCTGGGGTGCGGCGAGTCGGTCGTGAAGTATCCCAGCTCGGGTACGTCGGCCAGCTTGTGGCCGGTCACCGGCGGGCGCAGCACCCGGCCGTCGAGGGAGACGATGCCGGCTTCCGTCGACCCGTAGCCGTCGAGCAGTCTGACGTGGAGGCAGTTCTCGACGAACGCCGTCATCTCGGCGCTGGGCGGGGCGGAGCCGCTGACGGCCCGCAGGAGGCGGCCGCCCATGACCTTCTCCCGCAGTTCCTCCCTCACCTGCTCCGCCGGGTCGGCCGCACCGCCGCCCTTCCCGGTCCGGCGGGTCAACTCGGCCTGGTAGTGCTGGAAGAGCATGTCGGTGATGCGGGGCACCAGGAGGAACTCGGTGGGGCGGACCAGGGAGAGGTCCTCGAAGAGCGTCGACAGGTCGCTGGACGCCGCGAAGCAGGCGAGGCCCCCCTTGGCGAGGGTGCTGAACAGCACGCCCCTGCCCATCATGTGGCTCAGGGGCAGGTAGTTCAGCACGATGGAGGGCCGGACCGCTTCGCCGGGTACGAAGTCGACCCAGAACCGCCTGACCAGACGCTCGGGGTACATGGCGCCCTTGGGGATGCCGGAGCTGCCCGAGGTGTAGATCAGTGCGCTGAGCGCGTCGGCCGCCGATCCGTCGGGAACCTCGGGGAGCGACGGCAGCGTCCTTCCCCGGTCGATGACCGAGGCCAGCGTGTCCAGGGTCACGCCCCGGCTCCGCGCCGCGAGCCGGCCGCGCGCGGAGTCCAGTTCCTCCTGGTGGGCGGTGACCTCCGGGCGGTGGCCGATGACGATGATCCTGCCCAGCGAGGGGGCGTTCGCCGCGAGGTCGAGCGCGACCTCCAGGTGGTCGGCGTCCACCACGAGCAGGCGCGGTCCGGTCTGCTCGACGATGGGGGCCAGGTGTTCGGCCGAGGACCCGGCCTGCAGGGGGACGGACACCGCGCCGGAGCGGACACAGGCCAGATCGACCACGGTGTACTCGGCGCTCGTGGGACCGAGTACGGCGACGAAGTCACCCGGCATGACGGCGTGTTCGGGGTGATGCCGCCACTCGGAGGCGACGGCGCCGACCCGTTCCCACAGTTCGGCGTAGGTGAGGGTGTCGAACCGCTTCAGGAGGCGCAGGGTGGTGCGGCCCGTCTCCGGCTCGGTGACCGGCTCCGTGGCGCGCTCGCCCAGGGCGGGGCGGTCCGCGTACGCCTCCATCACCGTGGCCACCAGGGCGGCGAGCGGCAGTCCGGGCCGCCGGATCGCCTCGGTGACGGCGTCCAGGGGCGCGGTGTCACGGAACTGCGCGTCGGTCGCGTACAGGTGGGCGCTTCGTCGGTCGGTGCGTGCGTCGAGTTCGTCGGTCAGGCGTCGGGAGCGGGGCACGGGTGGTCTCCTTCGCGGCCGTACGGGCGTGTTCACGTGTTCCTGTGGGCGGCGTTGCCGCTCGGGTGGGGTGGTCGTGTCAGCGGGAGGGCCGGCGCAGGCGGCGGTCCTGTCCCGCGCCGTGTCCGGCGACCGCCGTGGCGATGCCGAGGACGGCCAGGACGGTGAGCGGGAGTGTCCAGCTGTGTGTGGTGTCGTGCAGGATGCCGAGGAGGAGGGGGCCGGCCGCGGCCACGAGGTAGCCGATGGACTGTGCCATGCCCGCCAGTGCGGCGGCTTCGCCGGAGCTGCCGGCGCGCTGGCTCTGGAAGGTCAGCGCGAGAACGAGGCACGCGCCGCCGCCGAGTCCGAGCAGGGTGCAGGCCAGGACGGACAGCGCGGGGGCGGCGACCAGTACGGTGAAGCCGCCTGCCACCAAGACCGAGGCCCCGGCCGCGGTCCAGCGCTGGTCGTGCCGCCCCCGGGTGAGCAGGGGCAGGAGGCTGCCGGCCGCCAGGGACACCACCTGATAGGAGAAGAGCATCCATCCGGCCGTGGTGCTGCTCATGCCGCGGTCGATCAGGATGCTGGGCAGCCAGGCGACGGCGGTGTAGAAGGCCAGGGACTGCAGGCCCATGAAGAGCGTGACCTGCCAGGCCAGCCGCGACCGCCAGGGCACCGGGCTGTGGCCGCCGCCGGTGGACACCTGTGGCTTGTCACCCCGCATCCGCGGCAGCCAGGCGAGGAACGCCGCGACCGTGAAGGCGGCACCCCAGGCCAGCGCGGTACGCCAGGAGCCCGGCACGGTGTGGGCCAGCGGCGCGGAGATCCCGGAGGAGACCGCGGCCATGAGGCCCATGACGGTCACGTAGAGAGCGCTGACGCCCTGGATACGGTGTGCGGGCACGCTCCGTCTGATCAGCGCGGGCAGCAGCACATTGCCGAACGCGATGGCCGCGGACAGGATCACCGTCCCGGCGAAAAGGCAGAGCACGGAGGGAAGGGAGCGCACCACCGTGCCGACGGCCAGCACACCGAGCGCCGCCACCAGCAGGCGAGCGCTGCCCAGCCGGTGGGAGGCCCGCGCGACCAGCGGCGAGGTCGCGGCGAACGTCAGCAGCGGAAGGGTGCTCAGCAGCCCGCCCCAGCTCGATGTCAGGCCGCTGCCGTGCTCGATCTCCGGCAGCAGGGCGCCGACACCGGTGAGAGCGGTGCGCAGGTTCGCCGCCACGAGACAGATCGCGACGAGGAGCCCGACCGGCACGACGGCGGGCCGGGCGGGGCCGGCGGCCGGTGACCCGGAGACGGAGACGGAGTCCTGAGGGGACATCGCGGTCGGCCGCGGACTCACCGCTCCCCCACTGCTCGTGGTGTGCCGGTCTCGTGGTCGCGGGTGAGCCGCACGATCGCGGCCGCCGCGTCGCGGGCGCCGCCCTCGTCCCGGGCCTCGATCGCGTCGACGAGCCGCCGGTGCAGGCGGGCGTGCTCCTCGGCGTGGACGGCGTCCCAGGACAGGCCCCCCAAGGACGAGGTGAGCGCCGTACCGAGATAGTCGTACACCTCCATCAGCAGGTCGTTCCCGCTCGCCCGGACCACGGCCCGGTGGAACAGCGCGTCGACACTCGTGGCCGCGGACGTGTCCTCACCGGCGCAGGCCGCGTCGGCGTCGGCCAGCAGCTCCCGCAGCTGCTGCAACTGGCTCTCGCTGCGACGCAGGGCCGCGGCTCCCGAGGCGTACTCCTCCAGTACGGTCCGCAGCTCCAGCACCTTGTCCCGCTGCGCGGAACTCGCCCGCCGCACCATGACCGACTGAAGCTCGCTCGACGAGCGGACGTAGGTGCCGTCGCCGGCCCGGGGCTCCAGCAGGCCCAGGTGCACCAGCGCCCCGACCGCCTCCCGCAGCGTGCTGCGCCCGACCCCCAGCTCCTCGATGAGTGCCTGCTCCGGCGGAATCCGCGTGCCCACCGGCCACCCGCCCGACTCGATGTGCGAGCGGAGACTGTCCACGAGCTGAGCGGACAGGCTGGCGGTGCGGCGGGGTGCGCTGATGCGTTTCATGGAGACACCGTACACAAACATCAGACGTTTGAACATCATGTCTTCGAGGCCCGCTCGACGAGACGAGAGAGGACCCCGATGCCGCCCTGATGCCGCCGGCTCGATGACTCCGGGCTGTGCTCCATCCGCGTGACGCGAGGGGGGGCCCGGGGGGGGAGGGCAAGGCGCCGAACGCCCTACGGCACCGGCCGGTCCACCGAGGCCCTCGCCGGGCGTTGCCTGACCGCCTCGCGAGCATCGCCGGAGTCGCGGTGAACGCGGCGTACCGCACGACCGCGGCCGTCCGGGACGACGACCGGATCAAGACGCTGAAACGCCGAGGGGTTCGGCCGCGCCGGCTTCGAACTGTCTACGCAAGCGCGCCCCGCTCCACTCGTGGAACTGCTCAAGACGCGTCGCCGATCAGCCCGAAGTCTTCCGGGAACGCTTCCAGGAACCCCCGCGCTCTACCGGCGGACCGCCGAGATCAGGCCCCCGGGCCGCTCTTCGCGCTGTGGCGGGGTGCTGATCGGGCGGCCGTAGGCGGCAGCGCGCTCGCGCAGGGTGTGGCTGTCGGCCTTCCAGCCGTGCCCGGCCAGCCGGCCCACCGGGTCGTCGGGCATCCCCGAGACCCACAGGGAGGCCGCCGATCCCGGCGCGGCCTCCGCGCCGAAGCGCTCGATCACGCCGCGCGAACCCAATGTCAGCCCCATCCGACTGCCCGCCGCCGACCGCGCGCCGATCCGGGCCAGCAGCAGCTCGACCGCGTCCTCGGGCAGATAGATCAGCAGTCCTTCGGCGATCCACACGGTCGGCACGGCCGGGTCGTGCCCTGCGGCGGCCAGCGCGCCCGGCCAGTCCTCCCGCAGATCCACCGCGACAGTGATGCGCTCGCAGCGTGCGACGGCCCGCTCCTGGCACAGCACCGATGCCTTGAAGCGCAGTGGCGCGGCGGTGTCGACCTCGAACAGCCGGGTGCCCTCGGGCCAGTCCATCCGGAAGGCCCGGCTGTCCATGCCGGCGCCGAGCGACACGACCTGCCGGATCCCGGAGGCGGACGCCTGCCGCAACAGGTCGTCGAGGAACTTCGTCCTGATGACGATGGAGAACGACACGGCCAGCCGGCGGCGTCGCGCGGCCTCGTCACCGGGCGGCGGCGAGGAGGGCCACAGGCCGCCTGCGGCGGCGAAGGCCCGTGCCAGTGGGTCGCGGAACAGGGCGTTCTCCCGCCCGGTCTCCAGCGCCCGCACCCTGGCCACCCCCACCGCGGTGGCCCACACTCCCGACGGCCGCACCCGCTCCTGCTCATCAGTCACCGCGCCACCTCAGATGAACGAATACAAGGCCAGGCGCGGCACCCATGGACATGGACGCCGAAGCCCGGGTGCCGCCGCCATCGAACGGCGCCGGAAGGCTCGGTCGCCTCCTGGTCGTATCCGGCGGTGAGGCCGGCTCGGTCAGTAGGCCGAGTTGACGTTGTCGATGGAGCCGTAGCGGTGGGCGGCGTAGTTCGCGGCCGCGGTGATGTTGGCCACCGGGTCGGTGATGCTCTGCGCGGTACCGGCGACGTGGTAGGCGTTGAAGGTGGGGTCGATGACCTGCAGCAGGCCCTTGGACGGGACACCGTTCTTTGCGTTGACGTCCCAGTTGTTCTGGGCGTTGGGGTTGCCACCGGACTCGCGCATGATGTTGCGCTTGAGGCCCTCGTAGCTGCCCGGGATGCCCTTGGCCTTCATGACCTGCAAGGACTCGGTGATCCAGCCGTCGAGGTTGTCGGCGGTGCCGGCCTTGTGCCGGCCGGCGTCGTGGCTGGTGTGGGTCGAGACCTTGGCCGCGGTGGCGGCGGGCGCCCGCGTCGTCATGTCGGCGGCCTGCGCGCTGGCGGGCATCAGGGTCAGGGCGACGGCCGCGGCGCCGGTCGTGGCGAGGCCCGTGAGACCGATGGTGCGCAGGCGGGCGATGCGGGTGCGGGTGGTCATGGCCATGCGAAAGCTACCTTCCGTAGGGGACATCGTCTGCCGACCGCTGGCGTACCGCGGCGGCACAGGGGCAGCCGCGATCAGGAGCGGCAGGCCCACAGGGAGTCGCTTGCGTCCGGTCGTACGGCTCGCAGCGACGACAGCCATGATTAGCGGCGGTCGGCACGGGGCGCAATGGTGTGATCTACTACCCACTTACGGAGAAATGGCCCGAGGTGGGCGCAAAGTGGAGATATTCCCTTTTCAGGAGCTTCGGCAGGTACGGCCCTCTTTAGGATGTGACCTCCCTCGCATGGTCGGCATCACGCCCCGAAGCGCCAGGCCCCTTGCCGCACACCCTTGGCTCCAAGCGCCACTTGAGGGAGGTTCGCTCAGACTCCGGACCTGATTTGTGCGCCTACGGGGCTTGCGCGAGGCGTACGGGAAGCACGGCGCCGTCGACGGACTCGATCTCGACATCCGGCACGGCGAGATCTCCGGCATCCTCGGGCCGAACGGTGCCGGCAGGAGCACCACCGTGGAGATCCTGGAAGGCCACCGCCACCGCGACTCGGGCGAGGTGGACGCGCTCGGTGAGGACCCCCGCCGGGCTCGAACTCACGGTGGCTGACCGCGACCGACCGCCCCGGACGACGACCCCGTCCTTCCAGTAGGGCTCCAGGAGCACCAGCGATGATCCGGATCCTGCTCGTCGACGACCATCCCGTGGTGCGGGAGGGCCCGTGCGGCATGCTCGATGGCCAGCCCGGACTGGAGGTCGTCGGCAACGCGTCGTCGTCCTCACCACCTACGAGACGGACCGCGCCATCCTGCGCGCCGTGGAGGCCGGTGCCGCCGGGCACCTCCTCAAGGAGGGCTCCAGCGCCGAGCCGGCCGAGTCGGTCCGGGCCGGCGCACGCGGTGAGACGGTGCTCGCGCCCACCGTGGCGGCGCTCGTGTCCCGGCTGCGCGGGGGCGAGCCGGACCGGCCGCAGCTGTCCCAGCGGGAACTGGAGGTGCCGGCCCTGGTCTCCGAGAGATCAGAAGTCGTACGGCTTTTCGGTGCTCCAGTTCAGCACGTCGGCCTCGCTCCAACTGAACTGCGCCTTCTGGCCCTTGACGTCGACCGAGGAGAAGGGACCTTCGTGACCATCCGCGCCGCGCAGCGCGATGGCGAACGAGTGCGCCGTGTGGCTCTTCGAGCCGTACTCGAAGAGGCTCACCGCGCTGTAGACCTTGCCTCCAGGGCGTAGCGCGATGTGCTTGTCGCCACCCGGGTTGTCCTTATTCGAGTGCGGCAGTGCGGCAGCATCCACGTCCCCGCCCAGCTTCACGGCCGGGTACGAGGTGACCCAGCACGGCTTGGTGCCCTCGTTGGACATGGTGACCAGCAGGTGGTCGCCCTGCTGGTCGGCGAACCGGTGCACCGCCGTGACCAGCACCCCGTCTCCGCGGCACTGCGGGGCGCCGCCCGAAGTGTCCTTGCCTGCGCCCTCGCCGCCCCCACCCGAGGTGGCCTTCGGGCTTGCCCCCTCCTGGCCGCCACCACCGCTGACGGTCGGCTCCGCGCTGCTCTTGCCGGGGCCACTGGATGGGGGCTGGCTCTGCGCGGTATCAGCCGCGTGGTCGCCGCCCGCCGCCTTCGAGCCGTCATCGCCGCCGCAGGCGGTCAGGCCCAACGCCAGCGCCGCGGTGACGGCGGCCAGGGCGGCGGAGCGGGCGGTACGGCGGGCACGGTGCGTGGACATGATGACAACTCCCCATGGTCTGTCAGGACGCGGCACCTTACCCCGCTCCCGCCGGGCGGCCGCATCGGCTGTTTCCCTGTACCCCATGAGATGACACGCGGACGGGCGTCGTTCACCCGGATGTGTCCGCATCGGGTAACAGGACAACTGAGACAACCGGGTCCGGGCACCACCGTGTTGGCGCCGACTCCCCCACCGCAGAGGCGGTTGGAGCTTCCCCACCGTATTGAACAGTGATTCAATCCTTGCCGAGCCGAGGCAGCCTCGGCGCGGCAGCCCCCACGAGGATGCGGAGGTCCCTGCGGTGAACCTGACGTGGATGCTGGAGGGGTCGGCCCGCAGTTGTGGCGATAAGCCGGCCCTCGTGTCCGATCTGGGGTCGATGACGTATGCCGAGTTGCTCGCGGCTTCGAAGCGGGCCGCCGCCGTGCTGCGGGAGCGCGGAGTGCGGCCGGGGGACCGCGTAGGGGTGATGACGTACAACACCCCTGCCTTCGCCGTGGCGGCGTTCGGGATCTGGCGGGCCGGGGCCGCACTGGTGCCGGTCAACCACAAGTTGACCGCGTCCGAGCTGACTTACCTCGCCGGGCATTCGAAGCTGCGGGTCGCCGTCGTCGCGGAGGAGTTGTCCGGGCGTATGCGCGAGGGCGCCCCCGAGGCCGATGTGCTCACCACGAACGACACGGGTGACGGAGAGTTCGACAGGCTGGTCGCCGGGGCGCCGGAATGGGAGGGGGTGGAGGTCGGGCCCGAGGCCGTCGCGCAGGTGCTGTACACCTCCGGGACGACCGGCGCGCCCAAGGGCTGTCTGCACTCGCACCGCGGGCTGTCCGCCGTGCCCGCGTACACGACGGCCGGCGCGGGGCTGCGCCGCGAGGACCGGTTCCTGCTGGCCATGCCGATCTGGCACGCCTCGCCGCTGAACAACTGGTTCCTGTCGATGATCTACCTGGGCGGCACCGTCGTCCTTTTGAAGGAGTACCAGCCCCTCGCCTTCCTCGAAGCCGTGCGGAAGCACCGGGTCACGGCCTTCTTCGGTGCCCCCATCGCCTATCTCGCCCCGCTGAAGGCGCTGTCCGCGGCGGGAGTCGGCCTGTCCGGCTTCGACCTGTCGAACGTGCGGCTGTGGGCCTACGGCGGGGCGCCGCTGGGCGCCGAGACGGTACGGACGCTGGAGGCGGCGTACGGCCGGGGCCGCTTCTGCCAGGTGTACGGGATGAGCGAGATGGGGCCGGTGGGTTGCGTGCTCCCCCCGCAGGACCAGCTCGCCAAGGCCGGATCGATCGGGGCGGGCGGCATGCCGGGCGTGGACATCCGCGTGGTCAGGGACGACGGCCTGGACGCCGGGGCCGGCGAGACCGGGGAGCTGTGGCTGCGGTCGGGGACCCGCATGCTGGGGTATCTCGACGATCCGGAGGCGACCGAGCGCGCTTTCGAGGGCGACTGGTACCGGTCCGGGGATCTCGCGCGGGTGGACGAGGACGGTTACCTGTTCCTCGTCGGACGGATCAAGGACGTCGTCATCACCGGCGGGGAGAACGTCTACTCGCCCGAGGTGGAGGAGGCGATCCTGCAGCATCCGGCGATCCGGGACGCCGCCGTCGTCGGGCGGCCGCACCGGGACTGGGGCGAGACCGTCGTCGCCGTGGTGGAGGCCGATGCGGCGGTGACACTGGAGGAGTTGCGCGGGTTCCTGTCCACCAGGCTGGCGAAATACAAGGTCCCCCGGGATCTGGTGGTGGTCCCGTCGCTGCCGCGTACGCCCTCCGGCAAGGTGCAGAAGCACGTACTGCGCGAGCAGGTGCGGAGTGGCCAGGCCAGTCAGACCGGCCAGACCGGCCCCTGACGCGCCTGGCGCCATGGGCCGGGCCCTCGGCGAGACCCGACGGCCCGGCCGGCCCTCGTATGTCTCAGTTGTCTCAGTCCTCCTGCTTGCCCGCCCGCACGATCGTCCCCTGCGCCAGGGCGACCAGGCGCTCCTCTCCCTGCTCCGAGACGACGTAGATGGAGCACTGGCACACTGCCTGACGCCGGGTTGTCGCGGTCGCCTCGGCGCGGGCGACGACGAGGGCGCCCACGGCAGGCCGAATGTAGTTGATCTTGTATTCGGCGGTGAGCGCGTCGCCGCCGAGGGCGAGTCCGCCGGCGAAGGTCAGCGCGTTGTCGGCCAGGTAACTGAGGACTCCTCCGTGGACGAAGCCGTGCTGCTGCTGGATCTCGGGCCGGTTGGCGATGCGGATCTCGGCCGTGCCGGGCCCCGCGGAGGTGAGTTCGGCGCCCAGGAACATGCTGAACGGCTGAGCCTTGAAGATGCCGTGTGCGAAACCGGCGAGGTCCGTGGTCACGAGTGCTGTCCTGTCGCTCGGGGTGCGGCGGGGGTGGAGGTGGGGATGGGGGCGGCCGGGTCCGGCTCCGGGCCGGTGAGGCGCTCGTCGATGGTCTGCTGGAACATCGCGAGCAGTCCCTCGGCAAGGCCCAGGACGTGGTGGTCGCTGCCGCCGTGCAGCAGGTGCCGCTGCACGTTCTCGGCGATGGCGAAGTCCTCCTGGTCGAAGACCGTGTCATTGGTGAACTGGAAACGCTTGGCCAGCGCGCTCTGTCCCGCGGAGCCGGGGAAGTCGCCGTCGCGGTAGAGCATTTCGTGGGTCCAGATCGTGCGGTCCGGTGCCAGGGGCCAGAAGGTGTTGATGGACACGTAGTCGGGATGCAGGATGAAGAAGGTGTTGGGGAAGAGCGTGTAGTACACCGAGGCGTAGTCCAGGATGCGCCACTCCTCCTGCGGTTTCAGAGCCGTCTCGCCGATGTTGGTGCGCGCGGCGGACAGCCGTATGTGCGGCCCGTCCTCGTCGTGCGCGATCACCCCCTTCTTGAAGGCGAAGGCGAGGGTGTCCCGGTGCAGATACGGGACGTGGTAGCCCTCCAGATACGTCTTGATCAGCAGCTTCCAGTTGGCCTCCTTGATCACCTTGGTCTTCTTGTACTGAACGAGCGAGGCCACGTCGAAGTTCACCAGGTCCTCGTAGAACGTCCCGAGGAATCCGGGGATGTCGAGCGTCTGTCCGGGCGTGCGGCCGACCCAGATCAAGCCGCCGGCCTCCGCCGCGGGCAGTTCCACAAGACCGTAGTCGCAGGTCTTGACGCCGGGGAAGTCATGAGCCCGGGTGATGCCCTTCAGAGTGCCGTCGAGTCCGTAGACCCAGCCGTGGAAGGGGCAGATGAAGTTCTGCACCGTTCCCGCCGGCTGGTCGGCGAGGCGGGCTCCGCGGTGGCGGCACTGGTTGTAGAAGGCGCGGACCCGGCCGTCCTCGCCCCGGACGACGACGTAGGGGAACTGGTCCCAGTCGCTGGTCAGGTAGGCCCCGGGTTCGCCGAGCGCCGAGGCGTGCCCCGCGATCAGCGGGTAGTGGGAGAAGGCCGAGGCGATCTCCCGTTCGAGGAGGTTCTCGTCGGTGTACTTGGTGACCGGGATCGTGACGACCTCGTCGAGCATCTTCTCGTCGCGGCGCGTCTCGCGCAGCGCCAGAAGACGCTCGATCATCGCCACTTGTTCGCTGTGCTGCATCGGGCCCCCCGTGACAGGTCAAGCTCTGAATACTTGTTCAATTCATGGTACGGACGGTACGGGGGCCAAGGCAATGAGACTCAAGGACTACCGGGTGGTCGGGTCAGGAAGGTACGCGGCCGAGGGCTCGCAGGCAGAAGTCGCGGATCTCCGTGACCAGTTGCTCGTCCGGCACCTCCGCCTGCCGCGACACCTCCGGTGTGAGCCTGCCGACCAGCGCCTCGGAGATGGCGCCGATGGCCGCGCCGGCCGCGATGGCCGCGTGCTGCCGAGCGAACAGCCCGGCCGTGATGCCGTCTCGGATGACGCCCTCGCACAGCTGCGCGTACTCGCGCCGGTACACCAGCCGCTCCCGCTCCACCACCGGCGAGACCGGTTCGAAGAGCAGGGACCATGCCAGCCGCCGCCCGCGCAGGGCTCGCCGCGTGAACGTGTCGGTGAACGCCTTGAGCCGGGCCTCGGGATGTATGGGCGCGGCCTCCACCGCACCGCGTACGGCGGCCAGTTCCCGCCCCGCGGCACGCCGGAAGACCTGCGCCAGCAGCTCGTCCCTGCTGCCGAAGTACGAGTAGAGCGAGCCCGCGCTCACCCCGCACGCCGCGGCGACCGCGGCCACCTTCGCCCCGGCGAAACCCTCCCGGGCCACCAGCTCGTGCGCGGCGCGCACGAAGGCCTCCTCCTTCGTCTGAGCGTGCCGCTTCGTACGCTCCGTACGCCGATACACCATGGCCGGTGCTGCGCCTTCCGTCTTGCTGGCAGGAAGCAACAGTGAACCAGGAGACACTCGGGAAACACCTGCGGGGTGCGACAGCGGGGTTCGCGCAAGGGCGCGGAGGCCCCTGCAACCGGTACGTGCCGCCGGCCCGCTCCAGGTCAGGTCCGGGTGCCGCCGGGCCGGGGATTCCCGAGGCGGATGAGCGCCCGCTCCTTCGGGTCCGAAGCCTCGCCGGGCGGGTACAGCGACTTCCACAGCAGCGCCGACGCGAAACTCCTGTACGGCGACCAGGGAGCCGCCTTCTTGCGCGTCTCCCCCACCGTCGGCAGACGGGTCATGCCCCACTGCCGGCGCATGGCTTCACGGATGCCTTTGTCCTGCGCCGGGAGAACGTCCGGGCGGTGCAGCTGTCGCATGAGGAAGGCCTGTGCCGACCAGAGGCCCACGCCCTCCACGGTGGTCAGCACGTCGATGACCCCGGCATCGTCCATGCCTGCCAGCGAGTCCAGGTCCGCTGTCCCCGCCACCTGCTGACGGGCCAGGTCGAGGACGTGGTTGGCCTTGGCATCCGACAGTCCGAGGGTCCGCAGGCGCCGTGTCCCCAGGGACAGGATGCCTTCCGGGGCGGGCACTCCTTGAAGTTCGTCCGCGATCCTGTCGTAGACGGTGAACGCGGCGACAGCGGAGATCCGTTGGCCGGCCAGGTGCAGCACCATGGCGGCGAACAGGCTTGTTCCGGTCCGTCCCCCGTCGAACCACACGTAGGGGTCGGGCCGCCCGTACCTCTCGACCAGCTCTGCGAGAACCGGCTCCGTGGAAGCCAGCCGCTCGTACTCTCGCTCGAACCTGCCCGGCACGCCTACCTCCTCGCCGCCGCCGAGGGACATCGCCCGGCGCGCCGGCGAGGAGACCCGGCGCCCTGCGTGCGGTCCTTGTGGCCCCGAGTTATCCCGACGAGGTTCCCCGGAGGCCGATCCCACCGTGTGTCGCCGCGCGGTGTCGGAGCCACTCGGCCTTCGTGCTGCCGACCCAGGACCGAAGGGCATCCGCGCGTTCCTGGATCAGCGCCATACGTGCCTCCCATTCAGCTCCGGCCTTGTGATCGGGGTGTGTGGTGATCTGGCCCCCGTGCTTCCGGTAGACGAGTCCGGTCTCGCCGATGAACCATCCGTCCGCCAGGGCGTCGAGTCCGAGCAGGAGCCCCGTGTCACCGGAGGCCGGCAACGCCATCCATCCGCCGAGCAGCGCCAGGAGGGGCCGTCGGACGCACAGCGTGGCGGGGTGGATCTGAGGGCGGCGGTGCTGAGCCCAGAAGCCGTAGGCGCTGCCCCGAGAGAGCCGGCCCGGTGCCGGGTCGTCGAGTTCGAAGGAGGCGGTGCTGCCGTCCTCCAGCAGATCGATGGCCCGCGACGTGGTCCAGCCGACGGTGGGTTCGCTCTCCAGGAGGGCGATGTCACGGGCGAGGGTTCCGGGGGTGAGCTGGTCGTCCGAGTCGAGGGTCTTCACGTAGCCGCCGGTCGACCGGGCGAAGGCCAGGGTCCGTGCCACATGCGGACCGCCGTGGCGGGACGCCGAGATGCGGATGCGCGGGTCGTCCGTGGGCAGTTGGGCGCCGGCCCCGACGTCGCTTCCGTCCTCCTGCACGCACCACTGCCAGGACCAGCCGCTGGGAAGCGTCTGCGCGGCGAGCGACGCGTACGCGTCCGGAAGGAACTTCGCACTCTCACCGTGCACGGGCGTGACGACCGAGATCACCTTGTTCATGCATGCCTTTCCGCAGTCGTCGCCTCGTCCCGGGGTCGATCGCCCGATCGGGTGAGTGTTGCATGCGTTCGGCATGGTGAGCGCGGCGGGTCGCGGCTCCGGGGGCCGTCGTGTGTCCGGGGCCGTCAGGTCGCGGTCACGTACGAGTTCGGCGGCGTGAGCACGCTGAAGGTGGTCCGCCGTCGTGGATCTCCCGCTCAGCGCACCGTGCGGGTCACCGCTGCTCGGCGTCGGTGGCCGGCTCGCCGAGGTGTTCGGCGAGTTGGAAGAGCGCGGGCAGTGCGTGCGCGATGGCCGCGCGGTCGCTGCTGCCGAGGGCGGTGAGGGCCACGTCGATGCGCCGTTCGTGGGCGGTGGTCCAGGCGGCGAGTTTCTCGTGACCGGCGGCGGTGAGGGCGACGACGGAGGCCCGGCGATCGGCGGGATCGACGTCACGGGTGACCAGGCCGGCGGCGATCATCTGGCCGATCAGGCCACTGACCGTGCTCGGTGCCAGGCGCCGGCGGGCAGCGAGGTCGCTGATCCGTGCGGGAGAGTGCTCACCCAGCACCTGCAACAGTTCGACCTGCGCCATGGGGAGGGTCTCCCACGGGTAGTCGGTGCGGATCGAGGAGCGCAGCGCGCGGCGCAGCCGGGTCACGGCCTCGGTGAGCTGGCGGGCCTCCGGCTCCGTCCCGGCGGGACGGGAGGCGGTGACGTCGGACCTGGGCTGCGCAGACATGGGGAAAGAGTATCCGGATCAAACTCGGGTACGGGAAGCCGCCCACGCCTCGGACGCCCCTGCGTCGGCTCCTCGGACGCGCCTGCGTCCGCTCCTCGAACGCGCCGGTGTCGGCTCCTGGGGCACGCCTCGTACGCGACAGTCTCGGCCCCTCGGCCGCCCGCCATAGAAGCTTCGGTATCCGATGTATCGTCGGGTGGATCCTTCCCGGCCCGCCGCCGGGCCCGCTGCCTGCAAGAAACGGTCCAGCCCATGAACCTGGCGTACCTGCCCAGTCCCTCGCAGGGGGTCTGGCACCTCGGTCCGGTGCCGATCCGCGCGTACGCGCTGTGCATCCTGGCCGGCGTGTTCACCGCCGTGTGGCTCACCGGCCGCCGCTGGGCGGCGCGGGGCGGGCGCCGCGAGGACATCGCCGACATCGCCATCCGGGCCGTACCGTTCGGCATCCTCGGCGGCCGCCTCTACCACGTCATCACCGACCCCGAGCTGTACTTCTCCGCCGGGCAGCAGCCCGTCCGCGCCTTCTACATCTGGGACGGCGGCCTGGGCATCCCCGGCGCCGTGGCCCTCGGCGCCGTCGGCGCCTGGCTCGGCTGCCGGCGCCGCGGCATCAAGCTGTCCGACTTCGCCGACGCGGCCGCGCCCGGGCTGGTGCTGGCCCAGGCCATGGGCCGCTGGGGCAACTACTTCAACCAGGAGTTGTACGGCCGCCCCACCCACCTGCCCTGGGCCCTGCGGATCGACCCCGCGCACCGCCCCACCGACATGCCCACGGCCGGTCTCTACCACCCCACGTTCCTGTACGAGTCGCTGTGGGACCTCGGCGTCATGGCGCTGCTGCTGTGGCTGGACCGCCGGCACCACGGGCGGCTGCGCCGGGGACGGCTCTTCGCCTGCTACGTCCTCGCCTACACCACCGGCCGCGCCTGGATCGAGGCCCTGCGCATCGACCACGCCAACCACTTCCTCGGCCTGCGCCTGAACGACTACGTCTCGCTGATCCTCTTCAGCGGCGCGCTCATCCACCTGATCTGCACCCGGCGTCCCCGCGAAGACGACGACGCGCCGTATCCGCCGGGTGAAGCAGCGGAAGCGACGTCCGCGCCTGATCGGACACCGGCACGCGAACAGACGTGACGGCCCGGAGGAGGCGGCGCGCGTCGACTCCGCGGAGCCGTCCCCGCGGCCCACTCGATCCTCATCGGAGTGCCAGGGCCGCATCCGTGCGGGGGCTCAGCCAGGCGGACACGATCGCGATCGCCGAGGCGGCCACCAGGACGGCGGCGGCCAGCCGGGCCCCGGTCTGCGTCCCGCCGCCCGCCAGGTGCAGGGCGAGCGTCACCAGGGCCACGCCGAGAGCGGTACCCAGACCGCGCGTCATGTTGACCAGGCCACCGCCGGTACCGGAGGAACGGGCCGGTATCGCCCCCATGATCATGGCGTTGTTGGCCGGGGTGAACATCCCCAGCCCCAGTCCCGTCACGGCCAGTACGGGCACCAGCCAGGCGATGGTCAGCGGGACGATCAGCAGGGCGGCCGGCGCGAGCAGGAAGACGACGGCACCGGCCACACACCGCGTACGGTCCGCGAGGCCCGGCGGCAGGAACCGGTCACCGCCGGTCGCGGCGAGCGCGAAGCCGGTCGGCAGCGCCGTCAGTACCAGCCCCGCGGTCAGTTCGGACGTGCCCCGGGCCGTGAGGACGACCGGCACCAGCACCAGCGGACCGAACAGCACCAGATACCCGCTCAGCGCCCCGATGAGCCCGGACATCACCGCCGGCACCTTGAGCAGGGCCAGATCCAGCAGCGGCGCCTGCGCCCGGCGCTGCCGGCGGACGAATCCCCAGCCCGCCACGACCGCCGCCACGAACAGGACGGCCACCCCCCAGCCGGGCACCGCGAGCCCGGATGCCGCGGAGACGCCCATCAGGGCGCTGGTGGTCGCCACCGCCAGCAGGGCCAGCCCGGCCCAGTCGAAGCGGGCGACACGCGTCCGGGCCCGGGTGCGCGGCAACAAGTAGTGCCCCCCGACCAGCGCGATCACGCCGATCGGCACGTTCACGCCGAACACCCAGCGCCAGCCCAGCGTCGACACCAGCGCCCCGCCCACCGTCGGTCCCAGCGCCAGTCCGAGTGCCTGGGCGGCGGCCTGCACGCCCAGCGCGGTACGCATCCGCTCCCGCGGCGCGCTGGTGGTCACCAGGGCGACGCTGTTGGCCTGCATCATGGCCGCCCCCGCCGCCTGCACCACACGGAACACCACGAGTGCCGCCAGGGAGGGAGCGAGGCCGCAGGCGGCGGAGGCCAGCGTGAAGACGGCGAAGCCGTACAGATACAGCAGTTTGCGGCCGTGCGCGTCCGACAGCCGGCCGACGGGCACCAGCAGCGCCACGAGCGTCAGCAGATAGGCCAGCGACACCCACTCCACCGCCGCCAGCGACGTGTGGAACTCGGCGCGCAGACTGCCGTAGGTCAGCGTCACGATGCTGGCGTCCAGTTGCCCCATGAACGCGCCGAAGCAGACCATGCCCACGGCCAGCCACCACGCGTTCGGCCATGACCGCACCCCTTCGGGACGGGGACGCTCGGCGGTGAGCAGCGTGGCCCAGCGACTCATGGACGCGGGGGGACGTATGCGGGTGTCCATGCCCCGATAATATATCGGTCCCCGAAATACTTTGCTACCGGCCTATTCGGGCCCTCGCGGCGGCGAGTGAGCCTCCCCTGTTCGCGGCGCTCAGTTCTCCTCGCCGTCGGTCTCGGCGAGTCGGGTGGTGACGTCGTCGGCGAAGCGGGAGAGGAGGCGGACGAGGTCGTCGCGGTCCTGGCGGGGCCAGTCGGCGAGGGTGTCGGTGAACCAGCCGAGCAGGGAGGCGAGGTAGCGGTCGACGGCCTCGGCGCCGGCGTCGGTGAGCTCGATGAGGCGAGCCCGGGCGTCGTACGGGTCGGGGACGCGGCGCACGAGGTCGCGCTTCTCCAGGAGCTGGACCTGGCGGGTGATGTGCGGACCCACGACCTGCATACGGTCGGCGATCTCCCCGATCCGCAAGGGTTCACCGGCCGTGCGCAGGGTGACGAGCACACCGACCGCGGAGCGATCGCGTCCCAGACCCGCGTCCTCGGCGGCGCGTTCGACGAGGCGCCCCCGGCTGACGGCGGCGCCGAGCCGGGTGATCCGGGGCAGCACGGCGAGCAGGTCGGGGCGCGGCGGGGCGCCCGGTTCGCGGGCCTCGCGGGGCTCGGAAGATTCGGCGGGCATGGACACCTCCGTTGCATACCTGAGTTAGGTATCTGTATGGTGGGGGTCAGTCGCCGCCCACAGGGGGCGATGTACGACCTTCGTAAAGATACCTCACTCAGGTACGCATCTGCTGTCCATCCGGTGCGTGCCGTCGACGAGCCGGCGGGGATGCCCCCGCCGGGAAAGTGAGAGGCCATGAACACCGAGTCACGTCCCGCCCGTCGCGTACTGATCTCCGGAGCGAGCATCGCGGGCCCCGCGCTCGCGTACTGGCTCGACCGGTACGGCTTCGAGGTGACCGTCGTCGAGAAGGCCGCCGCGGTGCGGGGAGGCGGCTACGCCATCGACATCCGCGGCACCGCCCGCGAGGTCGTCGAGCGTATGGGCCTGCTGCCGCGCCTGCGCGCCGCCCACGTCGACAGCCGGCGGATCACCTTCATCGACCCCGCCGGGCAGGCCGTCGGCTCGCTGCGCCCGGAGCAGCTCACCGGCGGCGAGGCCGGTCTCGACCTGGAGGTGCGGCGCGGTGATCTGGCCGACGCCCTCCAGGAACCGCTGGGCGACCGGGTCGAGTTCCTCTTCGAGGACTCCATCGCCGCGCTGGACGACGCCGGGGACGCCGTCCAGGTGACGTTCGACAGCGGCACCCGCCGCAGCTTCGACCTCGTGGTCGGCGCGGACGGACTGCACTCGAACACGCGCCGGCTGGTCCTCGGCCCCGAGGAGCCCTTCCACCACTATCTCGGGCACGTCTTCGCCGGCTTCACCCTCCCCAACGAGTTCGGCTTCGCCCACGAGGCCGTCATCTGGAACGACGTCGGGCGCTCCGCGGTGCTGTACGCGCACGAGCCCGCCGACCGCATCCACGGCTTCCTCACCTTCACCCGCGATGTCCCGCCCTTCGACGCCTTCCGTGATCCGCGGGCCCAGCGCGAACTGGTCGCCGCGCGCTTCCCGGAGCGGGCCTGGCACGTTCCGCGTCTGGTGGAGGCGATGCGCGACGCCGACGACCTCTTCTTCGACATCGTCAGCCAGATCCATCTGCCGGCCTGGTCGCGCGGGCGCGTGGTGCTCGCGGGCGACGCCGCGCACGCCACCTCGTTCCTGTCCGGTCAGGGGTCGAGCGTCGCCCTGGTCGGCGCGTACGTCCTGGCCGGCGAGTTGGCCGCACACGCCGACCACACCGCCGCCTTCGCGGCCTACGAGCGCCGGATGCGTCCCTTCGCCGAGCGCAACCAGGCGTTGGCCACCGGTGGCGGCACCATGGTGACACCGACGACACGTGAGCAACTGGAGTCCCGTAACGCCCTGTTGCGCGACCCCGGGGCCGTCGACCAGGAGATGGCGACGGCGGGCGCCCGGGCGGGCCGGGACGCGCACTCGGACCTGCGGCTGCCGGACTACGCCGGGACGCTCTGACGCACAGCCCGCCCGGCCCGTCCCACCCAGCGCCCCCGGCACGCCCGGTCCGTTCGGTACCCCTCCCCCAGCCCCCACCCCGCGCCGTCGAAAAAGTTTCCGGTTCGATGCAACCCGGTGCCGGGCCCGTGCGTATACGAGGCGATACACGCACCTCGCACGGGGGAGATCTCATGTACTTGGACCGTTCGGCCGGTCGGACCGCCGGCCGTCTCGGCGCCGCTGTCACGGCCTGTGTCGCTCTGTTCTCGGCCGCCGGCTGCTCGACGGACGGCGGCACCGGCGTCCGTACGGCCGCCGACGCGCCGGCCGCCCAGGCCGGCACCGCGCCCGCGAAGGCCACGGGCGCGGACAAGGGCGGCACCGGCCGGGCGTCGGACGGGCGCCCGGCACCGGCCGTGCCGGAGCCCGCCGTGCTCGCGCACGCGACGGTGCACGTGACCGACGGTCAGACGGTCGGTGTGGGCCTGCCGATATCGGTCACCTTCCCCGAGCCGGTCCCCGCCGCCGGGCGCAAGGCCGTCGAGGACTGGCTGCGCGTACAGACCTCGTCCGGCACGGCCGGCGCGTGGAGCTGGGTGAAGGACCGCAACCTGCTGGACGGGCAGCGCGTCGACTTCCGCCCCGACACCACCTACTGGCAGCCCGGCACCAGGATCACCCTCCGGGTCGGCTCGCACGGCGAGCGCCACTTCACCATCGGCCGGTCCCTGGTCGCCACGGTCGACGTGAGCAGGCACGAGATGACCGTCCGCACCGAAGGCGGGACCCGGCACATACCGGTCACCACCGGGAAGCCGGGGCTGGACACCTGGAAGGGGACGATGGTCGTCATGGACAAACAGTCCAAGATACTCATGGACTCGCGCACCGTGGGCCTCGGTGCCGAGTACCGCGGCGACTACTACTGGGCCGTGCACCTGACGACATCGGGGACGTACGTGCACCAGAACCCGCGGGCGAACACCGAGGCCGGACACCGCAACGTCACCCACGGCTGTGTCGGCCTCGCCACCGACGGGACCGCCGAACGCTTCTACGACCAGGTCATGGTCGGTGACGTCGTCACGGTCACCGGGTCGGCGAAGGACACCGTCGCCGCCGGCAACGGCTACGGTGACTGGAACCTGACCTGGACGCAGTGGCTCGCGCACAGCGCCGCCGGCCGGACCACGACCGCATGACCCTCCCCGCACCAGCTGTACGCGACGCGCCCGGCGCCGTGAGAGAGAGCACGGCACGATGACCGAGGACGAGTTCGACAGCTTCTACACGGCTGCCTACCCACGGCTGGTCGGGCAGCTGTACGCCCTCACGGGGGACCACGCGGAAGCACAGGACGTGGTGCAGGAGGCGTTCGTACGCGCCTGGGACCGGCGTTCGTCCGTCCTGACCGGCGACCGGGCGCCCGAGGCATGGATCCGCACGGTGGCTCATCGCCTGGCGATGAGCCGCTGGCGGCGGGCGCGCCACTGGTGGGAGCTGGTCCGGGGCGAGCAGGCGCCCCGGCCGGTGCCCGAACCGAGCCCGGACCATGTGGCGTTGGTCGCCGCCCTGCGGCACCTGCCCGAGGCCCAGCGGACCGCGATCGTGCTGCATCACCTGTGTGATCTGAGCGTGGAGCAGATAGCCGCCGAGACCGGCGCGGCCGTGGGCACCATCAAGGCGCGCCTGTCGCGCGGCCGCTCGGCACTCGCCGCGCACCTGGTGAGCGAGGAACCCCACCCGACGGAGGAAGCCTGTGTCTGATCAGCCGCCACCGCATCCCCTGACCGCGGCGGACCTGTCGTCCCGGCTCCGTGGCCTGGCCGAACACGGCGAGACGGCGGCGCCGGCCACGGGGGCGCAGGTGAGAGGCCGGGCGGCACGCCGCCGCCGCGGCCGGCGCGCCGTGCTCTCCACCGGTGCGCTGGCAGCGGCGGCCGTGACCACCGTCGCCGCCGTCACCACCGGCGCGCTCGGCTCCTCGCACAAGCCGGCCGCGCCGCAGGCCTCCCCGTCCCCGGCGCCCGTCCAGCGGGTGACGGTCGATCTGGACGCCCACACGCTGACCGTCGAAGGCCACAGGTTCACCATCGGCGCGCCGGTGAGCTTCTGCCCGATCGGCGAGACCACGGTCACGGTCACCGCCAAGTACCCCGTCGTGAACCTCCGCCCCAGCGAGCAGCACGTCGGCCGTGCGGGGCCCCGGAAATGGGCGGTGACCTTCACCGACCGCGGTCACCGCCAGCGGCTCCTGCTGTTCGCGATGGAAACCTCCGACCTGCCCGCACTCGGCAAGGACGGCATCCTCGGCGCCGTCGCCCTCGCGCCCGCGGACGGGAAGCGGGTGTACGACATCATCCGGCCCGGCGCCCGCGTGGAGTTCACGGGCCGGCAGGCCGCGCGCACGACCGCCTCGGACGCCGCGTGCATCGACCGGCAGCCGGTCACGGGCGGCCACTGAGGCCGGCTCGCGGGGGCGGGCGGGCCGGGAGGAGGGGTCGCGTTCACCGTCGAGGCGGGGCCTCTCCTGCGGGGCCGCCCTCGGCGGGACCGACCGGAAGTTCAGGATCCGACCGGTGTGCCGGGGGTGATGTCGTACGCCTTCCGCACCAGGTCGGGGCGGCGTCCGTCGTTCAGCTGCCGGTCCCACTGGGAGTCGACCTGTGCGCGGATCTGCGGCTCCGTCTCGGCGGGGAGGACGTTGCGGTAGCGGCGTTCCTCGCCCAGCAGGACGCTGACGGTCTGCCGGTAGACCGGCTCGGGGTCGTACTGCTCGTGCGGGAAGGCCAGTTCGGCGTAGTCGTAGAGGCGGTCGGCGGGATCGTCGCGCCATTCCTTCCACGTCTCGAACATGGTGTCGTTGAACCCGGTCAGGAAGGGGCCCGGGTTGATCGTCGCGACCGTGACACCGAACTCCCCGAGTTCCTGGTCCAGAGCGTCGGCGAACGCCTCCACCGCGTGCTTGGAGCCCGCGTAGGCGCCGGTGAACGGGTCGACGGTGAGGCCCGCGACCGAGGACATGAACACGATGCGTCCGCTGCGGCGGGCCGCCATCTGCCGGGCGATGCCCTGGGTGAGCAGGACGGGCCCGAAGACGTTCACCTCGAACTGCCGGCGCAGCCGCTCCTCGGGGATGTCGGCGCCGGCGCCGCCCTCGGCGACCCCGGCGTTGTTCAGCAGGACCTCCACGTTCCAGCTCCAGGCGTTCTCGCGGTCGCCGGGCTCGGTGACGTCCAGTTTCTCGACCCGCAGCTCGACGCCCCGCTCCCGGGCCTCGGCGCGGACCGCGCTGACCTGGGCGATGATCTCCACACCCGCGATCACCTCGTGTCCGGCCGCGGCGAGCCGCAGCGCGACCTCCTTGCCGAATCCGCTGCCCGCGCCGGTGATGAGAATCGGTCCCGCCATGTTCTCGCGCCCTTCTCCTGCTGGTGTCCGGTTCCTCCCGGACCATGGATGTCCTTCGGCTGCTCGTACCCGCCTCCGGCGCGTCTACAAGGCCACGCTTGCCGCCCTGGCCACGGGGCTGTCCTGTTCGCATGAGCCGCCGATGACCCTGCGGGCCTGGGCGAGACCTGCTGTCCGAGCAGCGCACATGAGAGCCACGTTAGGTCCCGGACAGGCCGGACGCCTTTCGGCAAGGCCGTCCAAGAAGTCCCCGCCTCCCCCGGCGGGGCCGTGCTCCGACGCGGCCTGGGGTGTCCGGCGAGGCCGGTCCTGTGCTGACGGTCGTGCAGGTACTGGGGGTGAGCAGCGAGGACGAGATGGTCGCCTGCTTCTTGGGCGGTGAGCTGTCCAGCCGGAGGTCCGGCCAGAACCTCCGGTCCCACCTGGCGGCAGCCGGGCAGGTGGAGCAGTCGCTGACGCATCCGGACCTCTCCGACGCCGGAGCGAACCGCGCACGTCGCGCCCTGCTCGCTGCGACGCGCGGGTACGGGGAGAACCGCGGCCTGTTCGAGAACTTCCCCGCTCACGTCAGGTGGACCAGGGCGCTCCTGACCGCCGGGGAGGCGGCCGGCGTGCGCTACCTCGACTGTTCCTACTGGGTCGAGCTGTCGGGCGGCAGCCGTCGGCCGGCCGACGCGGCCGCACGCGTCAAGGCGGGGCTACGGGGGTTCGCCGTGCCCAACGAGCCGTTCGTCGAGGCAGCCCCCGCGCTCGCCCGAGGCGAGTGCTTTCCTCCGCTCGTCCTCGTCGGCGAGAGCCAGGACGACCTGGTCTGTCTTGAGGGCCAGCTGCGCCTCACCGCGTACGCCCTCGTCGGCTTCCCTGCCGGTATCGAGTGCCTGATCGGTACCTCGCCGGCCATGGGGCGCTGGGCGCGGTAGTGCGGTCACGCCAAGCGTCCGGCGCTCCCCCCTCCCGCCGTCGACGGAGCTGCCCGCCCCAGCACGACGCGGCGCGGTCCGGGTGCCGGCCCGCGGACGGGGTTCGTCTCGGTGAGGCGGCGGTTCTACGATGATGTTCCTGCGTTCCAGGTGCGGACAGGAGGCGCGGCGGCAGGTGTTTTCGGTGGACGTCAGACCGGTGGGTGCGGCGACGGTGCTCGGGCTGCGCGGGGAGCTGGACTTCGACAGCGCGGTACAGCTGCATGAGGCCGCTGACGCGGTTCTGGTCCAGCGACCGGTGACGAAGCTGGTGGTGGTCGACTGCGCCTCTTTGGAGTTCTGTGACTCCTCCGGTATCGGCGCTCTGGTCCGGGTCCACCAGCGTCTGTCCGGTGCGGACGGACTGCTGCGGCTGGCGGCCGTGCCGGCGTCGGTCGCCCGGGTCTTCACGCTCACGGGCCTGCACCAGGTGATCGCCATGCACGCCACTACGCAGGAGGCCCTTGCCGCCGGCTGGGGCGGGCATGACAGTCTGGCCGGTGACCGTGCCGGATCTGACGCTGTGGAGGGGTGGGAAAGATGACCGGGAGCCCACAACGGCCGGACGCCCCGTCCCGACCCGAAGGGGTCCGGGAGCGGTCTGCGGAGGGAGTCCGGGAGCGGTCTGCCGAGGCGGACCTGCGGGCGTTGTTCGGTGAGTCGACGGCTGTCTTCGCCTCCATGGCCGGCCCCGCCCACCTGCTGGAGACGGCGAACCCGGCGTTCTTCGCCGCCATCGGCCGTACCGGCCCGCCTCGCACGGGGCTGCCCATCGGGGAGCTGATGCCGGAACTGGCCGAGCAGGGCTTCATCGGCTTGCTGGACCGGGTCTACCGCAGCGGTCGGCCCTACACCGGCCGGGACGCGCGGGTACTGCTTGGTACGGGCTCGCAGGCGCGGGAGGCGTTCTTCGACTTCTCCTACGAGCCGCGCCGCGACCTGGGCGGCAATGTCATAGGGGTGCGGGTGATCGGGGTGGAGACCACCCAGGTCAAGCATGCCCAGAGGCTGACCGCCGAGCACCGCGCTTTGCTGGAGCAGATCGCCCGCCAGGCCCCGCTGGACGACGTTCTGGACGGCATGGCACGAGTCATCGAGGAGCTGTCGCCCGGGGTGCTGGTCTCGGTGCTGCTCGCCGACGAGGACGGACGCCACCTGCGCCACGGGGCCGCCCCGAGCCTGCCGGACTTCTACAACCGGGCCATCGACGGCATCGCCACCGGCGACGGCGTCGGGTCGTGCGGCACCGCCGCCCACCGCCGGCAGCCGGTCATCGTCACGGATGTCGCCACCGACCCCTACTGGGACGACTTCCGTCACCTGGCCGACCGCGCCCGCCTCGCCGCCTGCTGGTCCACTCCCATCCTGGCCCGCGACGGGCGGCTGCTGGGCACCTTCGCCATGTACCACCGCGTCCCGCGCGCGCCCTCGGACGCCGACCTCGCACTCGCCGGCGTCTTCGCGGACACCGCGGCACTGGCCATCGAACGCCATCTGACCGAGCAGGCCCGCCGGGCCGCCGAGGCCCGGGAGAAGGCGGCCCGGGACGACCTGGCCTTCCTGCTCAAGGCCAGCACCGAGCTGGGCGCCGACCTGGACCACGCGCAGATCCTCCAGCGGCTGGCCGACCTGTGCGTGCCGGCCCTGGCCCCGCTGTGCGCCGTCGACATCGTCGAGTCCGGCCGGGTACGCCGGGTGGCCACCGCCGCGCCCACCCCCGGCGACCAGCGGCTGCTGGCCTCCCACATCCCGGTGTACGACGCCGACGACGACGCCGTCGCCCGTGTGCTGGCCTCGTCCCTGAGCGAGGTCGCCCGCCGCACTCCCACCGGCCCCGGGCCCTGGAGCGACCTCCAGGTCACGGGATACGTGTGCGTGCCCCTGGTCGACCGCGGGCACGCCTTCGGCGCCCTGACCCTGCTCAGCACCGGCGGGCACACCTTCGACGGGCACGCCGTGGCCCTGGCCGAGGAACTCGCCCGCCGTGCCGCCTCCGCCGTCCGCAACTCCCGCCAGTACACCCAGCGCGTCACCCTCGCCCGCGATCTGCAGGCCGGACTGCTCCTGCCCGACCTGCCCACTCTGCCCGGGGCCGAGCTGGCCACCTTCTACCACCCCGCCGGCGAGGGACTGGAGATCGGCGGCGACTTCTACGACGTGTTCCCCCTGGATGACGGACGCTGGGCGTTCATGCTCGGCGACGTCTGCGGCCGCGGCGCCCTGGCGGCCACCACGACCGCGCTGGTCCGCCACACCGCCCGCGCCGTGGCGCCTCTCCTGCCCGGCCCCGAAGCCGTCGTGCAGGCGGTCAACCGCGCCCTGGCCAGGAGACACGGCAGTCACGGCACCGGCTTCGTCACCCTCGTCTACGGTCACTTCGCGGCCACCGAGACCGGCCTCGACATCGAATTCGTCCGCGCCGGCCACACCCTCCCCGTGCACCTGTCCGCCGACGCTGCCCACCTCGTCCACAGCGACGGCGCCCTCCTGGGCGTGGTGCCCAGTCCTCACCTGTGCGCCCGCCGCCTCCACCTCACCCCCGGGGAAAGCCTCGCTCTCTACACCGACGGCATCACCGAGGCCGTCAACGCGGAGAAAGAGCAGTTCGGCGAAGAACGTCTCGTCCAGTCACTCACCCCGCCCCCACGGGGCGCCTCCGCCGTCCTGGACGCCCTCACCCGCGCCGTCCGGGACTTCACCGGCGGCAACGGCACGGACGACGACCAGGCCGTCCTCATCCTGACCGCCACCGCCCACACGCCGGCACCTGTCTCCGGCTGAAACTGACGCTGGTCGAGCACGAGGCCTACGCCAACGACGCGCAGAAGAACGTGTTCGACGCCGTCCGCTGAAAGGAGCCCGCCCCGTCCACTCGCCCGGCCGTCGCGTCATCGGACGTGGCATCGGCCGGAAGGCGGATCCGTCGCCGGACTCGCCGTCGTTGGTGGAGACTGGGCTGCTATCTGGGTGGGAGGGGCCGGACATGGTGAGTACGCCGCTGACGCCGTGTGGGCGCGCTCGACAGGCCGCGGACGTCGGCCGTGACGCGTGCGGAGGAACGTCGCCGACGCGGATTCTCGATCGGGGGCATCCACGGGTCCGGTCGGCCGTACGGAATCTCGGCATGACGGCCCAGGACATGGAGGGGCCTTCGGCGAAGGTGGCGGCCCTCCGCCACGCACATCGGTGGATCTCCACGGAGGTCCGTCCCGTGTACTCGGTGGAGGAGACGCGGCCGGTGTCCCGGGTCCTGCGGCTCGGCCGGGGCTCCTGCAGTCAGCGGATGGCCGTACTGGAGGCGGTCGCGCGAGCGTGGGGCGTTCCCTCCCGGGTGCGTGGTCTGGTCGTGGACGGCACCTTCTGGTACCCGCGCTTCCCCCGGCTGCGCCGGCTCGTTCCCGACCGAGTGGTGCTCGCCTGGCCGGAGTTCCGCATCGACGGGCTGCCGGAAGCCGATCACGCCGCCGCGCCCTGGCTGCCCGTGTCCGAACTCTTCGGCGGTGCCGGCGCGCCGCCCGGACGGATCGGCGGCGGCTTCACGAACGCAGGTCCAAAGACGCTCTTCGAGGCACTGGCCAGGACGAACGTCGACTGGGACGGGGCCATGGCCTGTCCCGCGTCGGACGGTTCGTGTGACCTCTCGGCGTACGTGCTCACGGATCTGGGGCGCTTCGACTCCCGGGACGAGTTCTTCGCCCGGCACGGCCAGACGCTGTGCGGCCCGGCGAGACTCCTGGCCGAACCCGTCCTGGGCCGACGAGCCGCCGGAGTTTAGCGCGAGCCGGTCGGGGACGGGTTCGCCTGTGTGCGCGCTGCGCTCGGCGCCGGTCTATCGCAGGTGACCGGTGACCGGCCCTGTGGCCGGCCGTCAGCGACCCGTCTCCCGGTCCTCCATGCGGTAGCGGAACGGCACCGTTCCCGGGTCGAGTGCCGTGGTGCCGCCGTCCACCGTGAGGGTCGCGCCGTTGACGAAGGAGGCCGCGGGCGACAGCAGCCAGGCGATCGCCTCGGCGACCTCGGACGGGTCGCCGGGGCGCCCGGCGGGCACCAGTCGCGTGGCCGCCGCGTACGCCTCCTCGACGCCGCCGCCCAGGCTCTCCTCCGCCGCGAAGCGGGCCATGCGGCCGTCGGCCATCTCGGTGCGCACCCAGGTGGGGCACACGGTGTTGGCCCGCACCCCCTGGCTGCCGTAGTCGACGGCCACCGAGCGGCACAGCTGGAGGAGCGCGGCCTTGGAGGTGGCGTACACGGCGTTGCCCCAGCCGTTGCGCAACGCCGAGACGGAGGCGACCGCGACGACCGCGCCGCGGGCCGCCAGCAGGTGCGGAAGGGCGGCGCGCAGCATCAGGAACGGGCCGGTCAGGTTGGTGCGCAGTACCTCGTCCCAGGTCTCGTCCGAGAGGTCGCCGACCGCGCCGCCGCGGCCGATGCCCGCGTTGAGGACGAGTCCGTCGATCCTGCCGTAGCGGGCGACCGCGGTGTCGACCAGGTCCTGGATCGCCGCCGGGTCCGCGAGGTCGCCGGGGTGTGCCAGGACGCCGGTCTCGTCGGCGAGTTGTCGCAGCGGTTCGGGACGCCGGCCGCCGACGACGACCTGGTGTCCGCCGGCCCGCAACAGCCGGGCGGTGGCGGCACCGATGCCGGTACCGCCACCCGTGATGACGACAACGCGTTCTTCGGACATGGTCGTTGGAGTTCCTCACCGGTCGGGGCTGGATCTGGCGTTGCGATCCTAAGTGATCTGCGTCGTGAATCCTTTGGGGGTTGATCAGTTTCCGGGACTGCCGTTCGGACGGCAGGTGACCTCGGGTGGGCGTGGGCTGCTGTGGCTCTCCGGCTCGCGGATGTCCTCGGACCAGTCGGCTCCCAGGGTCTCCGCGAGGCGCTCCAGTGCCTCACGGCTGCGGCCGTAGACGGTGAGTTCGCGGAGGTAGTCGCTTTGCGGGTCGTGGCAGACGATGACGTCGAGGCCGCCGTAGTACTCGCTGCGGCAGGTCATCTCGCGCCAGGGTTCGAAGCCCAGAGGGGTCAGCTTCTCCTTTACGCGGGCGAGGAGTCCGGCGCCGGGCTCGTCGTCCTCGACGGTCCAGCCGTAGTGCGGGAGCAGCCGGACCACGGCGAGCAGCAGGAAGAACTCCGAGACGCTGTGGGCCTGGCGTATCCAGCCTTCCTCGCCGTCGTCGTCCATGGCGGACACGAGGACCGGTGGGTCGGCGAGGTGGGCGCGGGCGGCGGGGTAGCCCCACTCGTTGCAGTACTGGTTCTCCGCCATGAACACGCAGACGCGTGGGTCCTCGTGCGGTTCGGTGAAGGGGTTGTCGCTCGGCAGCCCGTCCGAGGCACCGTAGCCGCCCGGGTCGGGGCGGACGGTGGGCGGCCACTCGGGGTTGGTCTCGTACAGCTCCGAGCGGTCGGCGAACGAGTTGAAGGGCAGGTTCCACCATTCGTACAGTGCCGCCGGTACCGGGACGCGGGGGTCGACGCTCTCCGGCCGGTCGTCCTCCGGTCCGTCCGAGTGCTCCGCCTTCAGCCCGGCGGGGTACTCCCGGTGGGGGTCGGGCGCCTCCCGCTCCCGGCGCTCGCCGCCCGTCGGTGTGTACCCCCACTGCTCCTGGAACTCGCGTAGCAGCTCCCAGCGCGGCCCGGTGGCCGCCATGCCCGGCTCGCCAGCAGGCCGTTGGCCCTCCAGCCGTTCCCGGAAGCGTCCGTAATCGATGATCTCCGTCACGGCGGTGAGCCTAGTTCGGCATGCCGGTGTCGTTCCTGTGCGCCCGTTGCCAGAGTTCGTCCCAGCCGTACGGGGTCTCCGGCACGAGCCGGTGCTGCCGCCCGCACGGACACGGCTCCCGTACCCACGCGCACCGGCCGCACAGCTCAACCCGTCCGTGCCCGGTCGCGTGCGGCTCCGGTGATCCCTCGTCGCCGCAGGCCGGGCAGCCGGGCGGCTCGGCGCCGCCCAGCAGCGCGTGCTGCCGACGCACGTACGCGGGCAGGCGCAGCGGCGGGTGGCGGACCGGGTCGTCGTACCAGGCGCGGTCCGGTCCCTCCCACCGGTTCCGCAGCCACCACGGCCGAGGGTTCGGTACGGCCCGCCGCCCGGCCCGCTTCTCCGTCCGGCGCCACGCGGCGTACTCCTCCGCCCGCGCGAGCCACAGCACCCGCGCCTCGTGCGGTTCCTCCACCGCCCGCACCAGCGCGTCCGGGTCCGCCTCCAGGCGCCGGGGGATCGCCGCGCTGAGTGTGAGGTGGTGGTACGTGGCCCGCAGGCCGTAGGGCGCGAAGACGGTGAGGCGGGTACGCAGCGCGCTGTGCCGCCGGTGGGCGGGGAGCCGGGTGTCGTGCACGTACGCCCGGTGGGTCAGGAAACTGGTCAATCGGTGGGCTCCAGGTCCAGTGCCCGGGCCAGGGCGGCGGTGACGGCGGCGGCGTGCGTCGGGAGGTGTTCCGCGGCCCAGTTGCCGGCGAGGCCGAGGAAGTCCCGCACGTCCTGCCAGGCGGCGGTGACCAGCTCTCAGTATCCCGGGCAGAGCGCCCTGCCTGTCGGTGCTCACGTGGTGCATCGGGCCGGGCGGGGACTCGCTTCAGGCCGCGTGGCCACGGCCGCCTTCCGTCACCCCTTCAGGGCAGCAGGCACAGCCCGGTCAGTGGGTTCGGGAGGGTGACGACGTCCCAGGGGGTCCGGGCCGCGGCGGGGCCGTCGGGGAGGGGGACGGCTCTGATGTGGCCGCCGAGGTCGGAGACGTAGGCCAGGCCGGCCTCGCTGTCGACGGCGAGGCCGATGGCCTCGGCGAAGCCGGTGGCCAGGATCTCGGGGGGCCGCCCGTGTGTGCCGGGGGCGGGGACGGGTGCGCGGTTGAGTGTGTTGCCGTCGGGGGCCGCGCCGCGGTCGGTCCAGTACAGCCAGTCGCCGTCCAGGTGCAGGTCGATCGGCTCGGGGAGGCCGCTCCAGAGCAGTTCGACGTCGGAGCGGTTCTCGGCGTTCTCGCCGGGCGGCATGTCCAGGCCGGTGCGGAAGATCCGGCCCTGGCCGCCCTTGGCCGGTCCCTTCTGCGTCCAGTACAGGTGCCCTCGGGCGGGATCGACGGCCACGCCGACGCACTCGCCCAGGATGCCGTCACCGGCGGGGGTGACCACCAGGTCGGTCAGGCCGGTGCCGTCCGTGCGGACCCTGCTGATCCGGTGGCCTTCGCGATCGCCCCAGTACAGTGTCCCGGCGCCGTCGGAGGTCAGCTGCTTGCCGGTGGTGATCGCTCCGGCCGGGAGTACCTCGCGTGGTGTTCCGCCGTCGAGGGGGAAGGCGTGGACGCCGCCGTTGCGGCGGGAGAAGTCCTGCCCGGCCTCGCCGGGGGTGTCCGGGTCGGTCGTGGGCGTTCCCATGGTGGTCCAGTAGGCGACGCGGGAATCGACGACGATGCCGTCCGGTGCGGCGCCGGCGTCCTCGACGAGGGCGTGCACGTCGCCGTCGCCGGTGCTCACGCGGAGCACCTTTCCTGGCCAGACCTGCAGTGCCAGCAGTTCCTTGGACACGGTGGCTGTCCTTCTTCCTGTGCCTGGTCCGTTCCCGATCTGTCCTCGTCCGGCTCCGGGCGGGGCGGGTGTCACCGCCGGGAGCCGCCGTCCGTGCCGGGTTCCCGCCGGCCCAGGGGGTCAAGGACGGCGCGGGTGCGCTGGTCGCGCAGCCCGGCTCCGCCAAGGTCCGGCCGCGGGGCGCAGATCCGCACCTCTCAGCCGGCCGAGCGCCGATGCCGTTTCCCATGGGACGAGGCGGCGCGGGACCGGGCAAACCAGGAGAGCTGAATGGAGTCGGCAGGCGCTTCGACCGGCACCGCGGCATCGCCGGCGGCGGGCTGTCAGGCGATCAGTCCACACCGCCGGCCGATCCAGCGGCTGGAGCGGTCGGTGGGTGCGCTGCCGTTCTCTTACCGGTCCGGGCGTGGGCCGGATACCGAGGCGCTGTCCCGTACGTGGCGGTTGCGGGAAGCCAGCAGGCCGAAGACGGCCTGGAGGACGAGCAGTGCCAGCAGGACGGTCAGTGGCAGGGTCCAGGCGCCGGACGTGTCGTGCAGCGTTCCGAGCACCAGCGGACCGGAGGCGGCCAGGATGTAGCCGAAGCACTGGGCCATGCTGGACAGTTGCGCCACGTGGCGGGTGTCGGGAGCCCGCTGCACGATGAAGAGCATCGCCAGGCTGATCGCCCCGCCCTGACCGAGGCCCAGCAGGACCATCCACACGTACGGCGCTGCCGCCGGGGCCGCGAGGAGGCCGGCGATGCCGCTCGCGGAGAGCACGGTGGACGCGGTCGCGACGGCTCCGGCCGGCATGCGCCGTTCCGCGAGCACCGGGGCCAGGAAGGAGCCGGCGATGCCCAGCAGTGAGGAGAAGGACAGCATCCACCCGGCCGTGCCCTGGCTGAGTCCCGCGTTCTCCAGCAGGGTCGGGATCCAGGCGGCCGCCGCGTAGTAGGTGAGGGACTGGAGTCCCATGAAGGCGGCGACGTGCCAGGCCAGGGGCTGGCGCCACAGGCCCCGGACGGGGTGGGTCGCCTCGGCCGCCGCACGGGAGGAGACGCGCGAGCGCTTGCGTACCTGCGGCAGCCACACGGCCAGTGCCAGCACGGCCAGGGCTCCCCAGCAGGTGAGCATGGCCCGCCAGCCCAGCCCCGACAGATGCTGGACCGGCACGGTCAGGCCGGCCGCCGCGGCCGCACCGGCGAAGAGCGTCATCGAGTACACGCCCATCATCGGTCCCACGCGGTGCGGGAAGTCCCGCTTGATCAGGCCGGGCAGCAGCACATTGCCGATGGCGATCCCGGCTCCGATGACCACCGTCCCGCCGAAGAGCGCCGCCATGTCCGGGATCAGGCGGATCGCCGTACCGACGATCACCAGGACCATCGCCACCAGCAGGGCCCGCTCCATGCCCAGGCGGCGGCCGAGCCGGGGGGAGACCGGGGCCAGCAGGCCGAAGCAGAGCAGCGGGAGCGAGGTGAGCAGGCTGATGGCGGACGAGCTGAGCCCGGCTTCCCGGCCGATGACCGGTGTCAGCGGCGAGACCGCGACCAGTGCGGGGCGCAGGTTGAGGGCGAGCAGCACGATGCCCGCGACGGTGATCCACGCGACGCGTCCTGCGCTGCTGCCGCTTTCTCCGTTGCGTTCACCGGCCGGCGGCAACTGTCCGCCGTCCGTCTGTACGGCCTTCTGTGTCATGGTCGGGTCTGTCCTTTCTTGCGGAACTCTTCGCGGCGCGCGGAACGGGCGGACCGAGCAGAACGCCGGCGGTCTACCGCGCTCCGTCACCTGGCGTGGGACGCCGTCACCGGGAGAGGTCGCGAAGTGCGTCCGCCGCGGCCGAGAGGTGATGCAGTGCCGCCTTCTCGGCGGCTTCCGGGTCGCCGCGCTCGATGGCGTCGACGATGGCCGTGTGCTCGGCCACCTGGCGGCGTACCGCTTCCGGCAGCGGGGCTCCGACGACCGAGTGGAGCGTCAGGTAGAAGGAGTCACTGAACTGGTCGTACAGCTCCGCGAGAACGGAGTTGCCCGCGGCGGCGGCCACCGCGCGATGGAAGGCGAGGTCGGCCTCGATGAACGCGGAGGTGTCGTCACCGCCCTGGTTCCAGGCGTCCTCCCGGACGGCCAGCGCCTGCCGGATGCGGGCGATGTCCTCCTCCGTGCGGCGCATGGCGGCGTAGCGCGCGGCGTCGCGTTCGAGGCTCGCACGGACCTCGTACGCCTCGATCGCGGTGCCGTACCGCAGCCGGCGCTTGACGGCGGCGCCGAGTCCGCTGCTGGCCAGCACGTACGTGCCGTCGCCGGGGCGGGGCCCGAGCAGACCGGTGTAGGCGAGGGCGCGCACCGCTTCCCGGACCGTGTTGCGGCCCACACCCAACTGCTCCACCAGGACCGGCTCGGCAGGGATCTTCGTGCCCACGGGCCACTCGCCCCGGCCGATGAGGTCCTCGATCTGCCCGATCACGGAGTCCACGAGGTTCCTGCGGGGAGTGTTCTGCAGTGGCATTCGCTGTCCTTCACCCATCGCCGCACCAGACCGTCTCCGAACAGCCTAACATCCCATGTTTCGATTCGACCTATCATCCCATGTTTGCCCCGGGGCGCACCACAGCAGGCCGCTCGAACCCGCCCCGCCCCTCGTAGGCGATCGGCGCGCTCGGATGTCAGTGGGCCGTGCTTCGAATGCCGGTGGGCCGTGCCTCCACGGCCGATATAGAGGTGTGGCCGGCATTCCGGGCCGTGCCGGTGTGACCGAAAGGGCCGGAACTCATGGCCTCTAGGGCAACGATCGTGCGGCTTTCCCCACCCGAGCGGCCATGCACCGAAGGGCTGTCGGCCGGCCGATCGGGCACGCTGCTCCGGCATTCCCGACGACCGTCGCCCGGACCGGACATTCGCGACCCGCTCTTCTCCATGACCACTCCCGGGCGCCGGTCGCCTATGACGGCCTTTTACCGATCGGACACCGGAAATTCGACTTCTCCGGGTTTACCGCGTCAATCCGGGACCATCGACGCATCGGCGCCGATGAGAGCGCTTCTGCCACCCGACAGCCTGTTCTCGCTAAGGAACTCGTCATGCGGAGAGACGACAGCGACTGGAACAGGACAGGGAGAATGGCGAACCGGCCATTTCGCGGAACGGAGCGCTTCGTTCCAGAGGCGCGGAGAAATCCAGGGCGGTCCGGACTTCGGCACCCTGAAATGTCGGAATTATCTTCATGTAATGAAGGCCGGATCGGTTCCGACCCGTGCTTGACACGACTGACGCGGCACCATAAACCATGCTGTGTGGATCACGGCGCATGATCCATCCGGTCCGAAACTCCGACACAGTGAGCACACGGGTGCTTTCCTCGCCCGCCCTGTGGGGTTGCGGTCAGGCCCCCGGCTGAAAACACGCATTCCGTCGCCATATCCGCCACCCGACCATGACACCCGCAATTCCGGATATCCAGGGGCGGGTGACGAAGGAGTGTGCACATGACGTTCAACGCCCTGATGGGCACATCCCCGAACGACGACCGGTTGTCGCGGGCCGGCGCCACCGCGCGGCTCCACGCCGTGATCGACGGGCACTGGTCGTCGGACGTTCTGCTGCGCCTGGGCCTGCGGCAGTGGCCGGACCCGGCGGAACCAGCGCTGGAAGGCCATGAGGTGGTCGCCCTCGACGACGGCGGCTACGCGCACTCCGTGGACACCGGTGCCGGTTTCGTCACGGTGCAGTTCACACCCGAGCCGGACTGCGCGCCGTACGCGCTGGAGCACAGCGATCCGCCCACCCCGCGCTGGCGCGCCGCCGTGCTGACGGAAGGCGTCCGGCCGGACGCGCCGAGACCGACCGCCGTCGCGTGGGCGCTGGCCGAGGCCCTGCGAAGCGAGGGTGCCGCGTTCAGCGACACCGAGGTGGCGACGCTGTGGGAGGCGATGCCGCTGCTGCGCCGGTACGCGACCGAGGACAGCGCGCTCGCCGACTGGGCCCTGATATTCCGCGACCACTACGTGGAGAACAGCGTCGGCTTCCTGCTCGCCGCCGAACGCGCCGGATTCTCGCCGCAGTGGATCTACGCCTTGGACAAGGGTGACAAGACGTTGCGCCGGGACCGCGTGCACGGCTGGTTCCTGTCCCGGGGCTACCGCAGTGCCACGCTCGACAACTCCGTCGTGAACGGCACCGCCACCGACGAGGAGGTGGCCCGCGCACGCGACGTGGGTGCCGACGTCGACGCCTTCATCCGCGCGGCGCGTACCGAAGGCAGACGTGTGCTCATGGTCGACGACGGCGGCATCATCGCCCTCGGCTCCGCCCACGACCGACTGGTCACCGAACAGCCGGACGCCGCACTGGAGTTGACCGTCAGCGGTCTCAAGCGCATCTCGGCGGCCGATGACATGCGCCTGCCCGTCTTCAACATGGCGCGCTCCGAGGTCAAGACACACCTGGCGTACAACGAGATCGCCGACTCCTGCGTCCGGCGGCTGCGCGCCATCGTGCCGGGAGAGAAGTTCGTGGGGCGACGGGTGCTGTCGCTGGGCTTCGGGACCCTCGGCGCCCGGATCGCCAGGGCGCTGCGCGCGGCCGGGTGCCGCGTCACCGTCGTGGACACCGACACGCTCGCCCTCGTACGCGCCGCCGAGGAGGGGTTCGACACCAGCCGCTCGGCCCGTGCGGCCCTGCTGCGCATCCGCCCGTTCCTGATCCTCGGCACCACCGGCGAGGACGCGCTCACCGAGGCCGATCTGGGACTGCTGCCCGACGGCGTGCTCCTGGCCGGATTCGCCACCCGCGACTTCAGCCTGCTCAGTGAACGCCGTGTCGCCACGACGGTGACACCCGTCCCCGGTGTGGGCGTTCGCCACACCCTGCCCGGCAGCCGCTCGGCGATCCTCCTCGGTGACGGCCGGTCGCTGAACCTCTTCGCCTACGAGGGCATCCCGAACCGTGGCTACGACGCCTACCGCGCCGCCACACTGATAGCCGCCAAGCACATGTGCCGTGCCGCGGCGACACTGTCGTCCGGGGTGCACCTCGGGGTCGTGGACGAGGCGGTACGGGAAGCGGGACTGTACGACGCCTATTACGAGACGTATCTCGCCGACACCGCCGGGCCGGCCGCCGGGCTCGTCGAGGACGGTGGCGACGCGCATGCATGAGCTGCCCCGTGTGTGCGTCGTCGGCTACGGAGTGGCCGGCCGGCTGCACCACCGGCTGCTGGAAGCCGCCGGCCTGCGCGTCTGCACCGTCGATCCGGACCCGGCACTGACCGGTGTGCCCGCCGGCGCCTACAACCACCGTCCCGTCGAGCACCGGTCCACGGTGCGGGAGGTGTCGGCTCCCGTGCACCTCTGGTCGCTCTGCACGCCCACGCAGACTCATGTCGACGCCCTGGCGGCGGTCCTGGAGCGCGATCCGCGGGCCCGGGTCATCATGGAGAAGCCGGCCTGCCGGGCGCAGGACGTGCCGCGCCTCCTGGGGCTGCTGGAGCAGCATCCCGAGGCACGCGTGGTGGTGATGAACCAGTACCGGCACGCCCACGCGCTGCGCCTGCTGGACGACCTCCGGCGCCGGCACATGCCGGCCCACCCGGTGACGGCGGTGCGTGTCGCCTTCAGCAAGGACCGGCGCGCCGACATGGAGGCGGGCCGGTTCGTCGACCGCGACCACGGCGTCTTCGGGTACGAATGGCCGCACATGCTGGCGGTGGCGAGCCGGTTGCTGCCTCCCGATGCCTACCGGGCCTACGTCGAGAGCCCGGTCGAGGACGTGCGCGGCGTCGTCCACGAGGACTACTTCGTGACGACCGCCCGCGAACGGGCCACGGTGGCGGACGGCGTGGAGCTGGAGCTGTACTCCTCGGTCGTCGGCGATCCGCCGGGTGCCGCCGACGTCCCCGACTGGGTCCGCGCCTTCGGGCGCTCCACCGGCGGCCGGCGACGGCTCGCCCAGATCCAGGCGGGACCCGCGCTGTTCACCGCCGAGCTGGACCCGGTGGCGCCGGCGGACGGTGGCCGGCTGCCCGATAACACACACCGGCTGACGGCCCACCTCCCCACCGGACGCCAGGAGATGCTGGTGAACGACTCCCCCATGGACAACGCCCTGCGCATCGCGGTCGCGCAACTGTTCGGCGACCTGCCGCTGCCCCCGGTCGACCTGCGGCCCGTGCACCGCATCAGCGCTCTCGCCGGCCACTTCGGCCGTGACCGTGCCCCCGCCGCGGTGGCGCAGCTGGGCGGAGGCGTCGCATGAGCAGGCTCCGCTTCGGTGTCATCGGCTGCGGTGTGATCGGCGGCCTGCACGCCCGGGTGCTCACGTCCTATCCCCCGCTCGCCGCGCGGGCCCGCCTCGTCGCCGTCGCCTCGCCCTCGCCGGAGCGCGCGCACCGGCTGGCGGCGGAGACCGGCAGTGAGGCGACGGACGTCGCCACCCTCCTCGACCGCCCTGATATCGATGTCATCAGTGTGTGCGCGCCCAGCGGACTCCACGCCGAACTGGGGCGACAGGCCCTGGCCGCGGGCAAGCACGTCGTCGTGGAGAAGCCCATCGACGTGACCGCCGAGGCAGCGGACCAGCTGATCGACAGCGCGCGCAAGGCCGGACGCGCCCTCGCCGTCATCAGCCAGCGCCGCTACGACCCCGCCTCCCGGATGCTGCGTTCCGCCCTCGGCGCGGGGGAACTCGGCACGCTGACGTCCGGTCTCGTGGAGGTCCCCCTGTGGCGCGGCCAGTCGTACTACGACTCGGGTGACTGGCGCGGCAGCCGCGCCCTGGACGGCGGGGGCGCGCTGCTCAACCAGGGGGTGCACGCCGTCGACCTCGTCCAGTGGCTGATGGGCCCGGTCGTGGAGGTCACCGCGCACACCGCTCTCAAGGGCCACCAGGGCATCGAGGTCGAGGACGTCGTCACCGCGAGCCTGCGGCACGCCAGTGGCGCCCTGACGTCCCTGCTGGCGACGACCGCCGCGTACCCGGGGCGCACCACGCGCCTGACGGTGCACGGCGACCGGGGCAGCGCCGTGATCGACAACGACGAACTCGCCTACTTCCACGCCGCGGGACCGGACGACGACACCTCGGCCTACGGCGCCTACGGGGCGGGCAACCAGGCCGCGGAGCGCCGCCCGGCCGCCCCCGAGCAGCCGCGGGACGCCAGCGGCCTGCTCCCCGCGCCGCACGGCGACCAGCTCCTCGACTTCTGCGACGCGGTCGCCGAGGGCCGCCCGCCCGGCGTCGACGGCGAGGAGGGCCGCAGGGCCCTGCTGAGCGTTCTCGCGGTGTACGAGGCCGCGCGCACCGGCACGGTCGTACGGGTGCCGTCGGCCCCGGCCCCCTCGACCTCACCTGCCACCCCCGCCCCCATGACCCCGGAGCCGGCATGACCACCGTATGTTTCGTCGTCGCCGCCGACGAGTTCGAGCGCGACTTCCTGCAGATTCCCCTGGACGTGGCCAACGCGGCCGCGGTGCTGCGCCAGGACGGGGTCGGCGTCGTCGTCTGGGACCGGCGCCTGAGCCTCGCGGCGCCCCCCGTCGGCCAGGTCGACGTGGCTGTCGTCGTCACGGCGATCGCGGACCGCGCCCAGTGCTACCCCCTCGATCTGGGCCCGGTGCGGACCGCCGTGGAGGAGGTGCGGCGGACCTGGCCGGGGGCCGCGGTCGTCGCGGTCGGCCCGCACGCCACCCAGCTGCCCACGGCCACGCGGCGCGAGCTGGGGGCGGACCATGTGGCGCGGGGCGAGGCGGACGCGGCGGCGGTGCACGGTGTCCGGGAGTTGCTGAGCGGCAGGCCCGTACTCGGCGAGCTGCCGCTGAGCGGGACGTACCCGCCGCTGGACCTCGACGAGGCGCCCCTGCCCGCCTACGACCTCCTGGACCTGACCGCCTACACGGCCGAGACGTTCACCGGCGGGCGGGTCAGGCGCGGAGCGTGCGGCATGGTCCTCGGGGTGCGCGGCTGCACGTACGGCTGCACGTTCTGCCATCTGCCGTTCGGTACCCGGATGCGCCCGCAGGGCGTGGGGCGCACCCTCGCGGAGATCGACGCCATGCGCGAACGCGGCGTGGACTCGCTGTTCTTCCTCGACTACGTCTTCGGCCTGCATCCGAGCTTCTACAAGGAGCTGTGCGCGAGCCTCACCGGAGCCGGCATCGGCTGGAGCGGTCAGAGCCGGGCGGAAGTGGTGCTGCGGCAGGACGTCGGCCTGTGGGCGGCCGCCGGGTGCAACGGCATGTGGCTGGGTGCCGAGTCGCCGGCCGTCGCCGAGACCGGCGTCGGCAAACGCGTACCGGCGGAGAAGATCGACGCGGCGATCCGCAAGCTGTCGGCGGCCGGGATCACGCCGTTCGCCTTCATCCTGCTGGGCCTGCCCGGCGACCCGGCCTGCCTGAGCGGCGAAGTGGTCGACTGGGCCGCTTCACTGCCCGGGTACTTCGGGCTCAACCAGCTCTTCCTGCGCCCCGGCACCCCGCTCTACGACGACCTGGCGGCCGGCCTCAACGGGGGTGCCATGCCGTCGACGTGGGCCGAGGTGGAGGCGGTCACCCGCCGCTACCGGGAGCGCTACCCGGTCAGCCTCGACGAGTTGTGGAGCCGGCTCGTCGCGTTGCCGAACTACATCGGCAACGCGATGGCCGCGGTGTGAGCGCCGCGTTCCCGGTCGCCGGCGGCGCCCCGGCGCACCTCACCGTGCCCCTCCACCCCGTCCTCACCGTGCCCGTCCTTGGAAGCGAGGAGTCCGTCACCCCGTGACCACGGATGCCCAGGACACCGCGCGTGCGGCGGCAGACGCCCGGCCGGCGCTGCCCCGCGCGTTCTGGTGGCTGTGGACCGCCATGCTCGTCAACCGGCTCGGCGGCTTCGTCCTCGTGTTCCTGTCGCTGTTCGTGACGCTGGAACGGGGCCGCTCGGCGTCCTTCGCCGGTCTCGTGACCACGGTGTACGGCGTCGGTGGCGCGGTCGGCGGCGGCGTGCTCGCGGACCGGCTGGGCAGGCGGGTGACCCTGTTGGGCAGCCAGCTCCTGACCGCCCTCGCCACGGGGGCGCCGGCGTTCGCGCAGGGCCGGGTGGCGCTCCTGGTCACCGCGTGCCTGGTCGGCCTGGCGGGCAACGCGTCCCGTCCGGTCGTCCAGGCCGTGGTGGCCGACGTGGTCACCGCGGCGGCCCGCGTGAGGGCTTTCTCCCTCCTGTATTGGGCCGTCAACATCGGTGTGGCCGTCTCGGCCGCGCTCGCCGGGGTGCTGGCCGGGCGCGGCCATGTCCTGCTCTTCCTCGCCGAGGCGGCGCTGACCGTGCTGTGCGCGCTGACCGTGTACCTCACCGTGCCCGAGACACGGCCCGATCCGGCGGGGCCGGCGAGCGCCACCAGCCCCGCGGGAGCCGGGGGTTTGGCGCGGCATCGCCGCTTTCTCGCCTTCGTGGCCGTGACCTTCGTGGCCGGGCTGCTGATGCAGGAGGTCAGCACCGCGCTGCCCCTCAGCATGGCGCGGGCGGAGCACACCGCGCGGGACTACGGCCTGGTGATCAGCCTCAACGGCCTTCTCGCCGTGGCGCTGCAACTCCCCGCGGGCCGGGTCCTCTCGCGGTACGGTCCCGCGGGTCCGCTGGTCGTCGGGGCCCTGCTCCTCGGCGGAGGACTGGGGCTGACGGCAGTGGCCGGCTCCCTCACGGCGTACGCCCTGACCGTGGTGGTCTGGACGGTCGGCGAGATCGTCCTGGCGCCGACCTCCACGGCCACGGCGGCCGAGCTGGTACCGGGCCATGCGCACGGGCGCTACCAGGGCGTGTGCAGCTTCGCCTGGGCCGCGGCGGCCTGCGTCGCCCCGGCGGTCTCGGGATACGCCCTGGACACCGTGGGTCCGACCGCCCTGTGGGGCGCGAGCGCGGCGCTGGGGGCGGGGCGCTGGCGGCCTGCGGGTACTGGCTCGTCCTGCGCGGACGGCACGACGACTGACGAGCAGAGAGAGGACAGAGATGGCCGATGAGATGACGTTCTGGGACTGTTCGAGGTCGCAGGCGCTCAGCCGCTACAACGGTTCGAGGATCGACCCGCGCGAGATGGTGGAGCTGTGCGGCATCCGCAAGGAGACGGACCCGGTCGATCTGCGGCTTCCCGCTCCGGACGAGGTGGCGGGAATCCATCCGCTGGCACTCAAGCGGCCGCGCCGGTGGGAGGCGGCGATCGCGGCGATGATCTACGCGTGCAGTGGTCAGGCCGCCGCACGGCAGGAGATCATCAAGGCGAGAGAGCTTCTGGACCGGCTGCCCAGACCCCAGCGCAGCGACCTCACCGTGTCGCGCATGCTGGCCCTGGTCCCCACCATGATCGCCGGCTTCCGTTTCAGCCGGCAGAGCGAGACGTTCAACCCGGAGGCCAACCGCTACCTGGAGGGCGCGCGTTTCCTCTCGGTGCTGCTGGAGGACCGGCCGTCCCTGGACGTGGAGATCGGGCTGTGCGCGCACCGGGCCGGGGTGAGCGACCCGGTCCTTCCCGAGCACGTCAGCGACACGGGTGCCCGCCGCATGGTGGCCTTCGTCGCTTCGCTGATGGACAACTCGCTCGCGAGGAAGCGGACGGTCAACGTCTCCCAGCAGACGGCGACCGATCGGGCCGCCGGCACGGTGAACTCCCTCGTCTTCACGCGTTACGCGCTCGACGGGAGGATCGAGCACCTGCTCCGCCTCCTCGATCAGCACGCGGACGACATACGGACGTTGCTGGCCCGGCACCATGCGGCGGCCGCCCCGGGAACGGAATTCCGGTTCACGCCGCTGGACCCCTTCAGCGACGCGGTCGAGCGTGACATGGAAGAGGCGTTCGGCCCGGACTGGGCAGGGGCGCCCACCGACCCCCGTTGGAGCAGCGGCGGGACGCTGGACTCGGCCGTCGAGGAAGCGAAGGGAAAGATGGCGCGCTTCCTGCGCAACGAGCCGCTCGACCTCGACCGCCTGCTCCGGCTCCACAAGAACTCCGAACATCCCAGCGAACGTGGCGTGTCGGCGCTGCGCTGGTTCGACCGGCACCAGCGCCAGCCACTGGAGGTCCGGGCTCGCTACGACGTCGCCTTCCACCATCGCCTGGCTCTGACCACCTTGCGCAAGGGCGGCGTGGGCATCGGCATGGAGCGGGGCTGGGACGCGTATCAGTGGCTCGCCTGGAGCGCGGCGTACGGCCCGCCCGGTACGGCGATGCCGCTGCTGTACGCCAGAAGCTCGACCGAGCCCGCGAGCCGCGTCTCCTTGCGGTCCTTCAACCTCCGGCAGTTCTGGTGAACGTGGGGATCATCAAGGGCACCGCAGCACAGGGCTGTTGGGTAGGGTGCCCTCGTGGCCATGGGACGACAGAACACCGACGGCTGGCTGGACGACACACGGACGTCCTATGACACCGTCGCTGCCAGTTACGCGGACCTGACACGTCACCTCCTGGACGAGACGCCCGAGGAACGCGCGGTCCTGGCGTTGTTCGCCGGCCTCGTGCGCGCCCGGGGCGGCGGGCAGGTCGCGGACGTGGGGTGCGGGACGGGAAGGATCACGGCCCATCTCCGGCACCTGGGCGTGGACGTGTTCGGGATCGATCTGTCGCCCGGAATGATCGAGGTGGCCCGTCGCGATCACCCCGGTCTCCGGTTCGATCTCGGCTCCATGACGGACCTGGACCTCCCTGACGCGTCGGTGACCGGTCTGATCGCCTGGTACTCGTTGATCCACGTCCCCGACGACGAGATCGGCCCGGTCCTCGCGCACTTCCGGCGGGTGATCCGGCCCGGCGGACCGCTGCTGCTCGGCTTCCACGTCGGTGACGAGTCGCGGTGGAAGACCGAGGGGTACGGCGGCCACCCGATGAAAGTCCGCGTCCATCGCCGGCGGCACGACCGGATGACGGCGTGGCTCGACGAGGCCGGCTTCGCGGTCGAGTCACACCGCACTCTCACCTCGGCCGAGAGCAGGCTCGGGGGGATCATCCTCGCGTACCGCCGGGCCACCGCCACGGACAAGTGACCTCCACCCAGGTCCGGAACGCTTCCGGCGTCGCGCCCTAACCGTCACCGCGCTCGACGCGCAAATGGATCGGCCCGCGCAGAATGGGGCTGCGTCGGTACGGTGGGGGGTCGCTCACCAGTCTGGGCTGGTCGAGGCGGCGTACCAGTTCGGTCAGGGCGATCTGGGTCTCCCGGCGGGCCAGCGGGCCGCCGAAGCACAGGTGGATGCCGCTGCCGAAGCCCAGGTGCTGGTTGTCACGGCGGTCGGGGTCGAAGCGGTCGGGGTCGGGGAAGCGGTTCGGATCGCGGCTGCCCGAGGCCAGCATCAGCATGATCTGCGAGCCCTGGGGGATGACGGTCTCGCCGACGGTCATCTCGCTGTACGCGGCTCGCCAGGGGATGATGTGCACGGGCGGTTCGTAGCGGAGCAGTTCCTCGACCAGCGGCACGATCAGGTCCGGTTCGTCGCGCAGCCGCCGCAGCACCTGGGGCTGGCGCAGCAGCGTCAGCATGCCGTTGGTGATGAGGTTGACGGTGGTCTCGTGGCCGGCGATCAGCAGGAGGTTGGCGGTGGAGACGATCTCGTCGTCGGTCATCCGGCCGTCGGGCCCGTCGTCGTTGGCCAGCTGTGACAACAGGTCGTCGCCGGGCCGCCCATGACGTCGCTCCAGCAGCCCGCCGAGATACTCGCGGAGATCCTTACGAGCCTGTACGCCCTTGTCCAGCTTTTCCTTCGGGTCGGTCTTGGGGTCGTAGTCGATCGAGTTGATGATGTCGTCCACCCAGACGTGGAAACGGGGTTCGTCCTCGCGTGGCACACCGAGCAGGTGGCAGATCACGGCGACGGGGAACGGGTAGGCGAAGTCGTCGACGATGTCGATCTCTTCCTTGCCCGCGAAGTCGTCGATCAGGCCACTGACGATGGCCGCCAGAGCGGGCTCCATGCCGGTCACCAGCCCCGGGGTGTGCGGGGGACCGAAGTGACGCATCGCCATACGGCGCAGACGGTCGTGCTCGGGCGGGTCGAGGTTGATGAACGCCGGTGTGGTTCCTGCCTCGGCGCCGGGCGTGGGATGCGAGAGATTGCGGGTGTCCGAACTCAGGTAGGGGTTGTGCAGGATGTCCGCGATCTCGCGGTAGGTGCTGACGACGTAGCTGCCGTCCTCCTGCCGGGCCACGGGCGTCTTGCGCAGTTCGGCGTAGAGCGGGTAGGGATCGGCCCGGGAGGAGTAGTCCAGGATCCGCTGGAGCGTTCCGGGTGCTTCGGTCGTGGTCATCTCGCTCTCGCTCCTACCGATGCTGCTGGTATGCGGCCGTGACGCGCCGCTCACTCGGGTTGTGACCGGTGACGACCACGGTGGCGCCCTGGGCGAGCAGGGTGGGGCCGGGGAAGTCGACAGGCACCGGTTTCATGTCGGCGGGCTGGTCGGGCGCGGGGCAGGGAGGCGGGAAGGGCGCGGCCGTCTCGATGAGCCCGCGGTAGTGGTCCAGCCACTTCGCGTTGTTGAAACTCACCGCCGCGGTGACGCGGCCGTGATAGCCGTATGCGGCGACGAAGCGGTGGTCGGACACCGATCCCTGGGTGACGACCACCTCGTCGGCGAAGGTGGGTACGCCGACGGACTTGATGTTGACCCCGAACTGGATCGACCAGAACAGCGGGATGGACAGATGGGGCCAGCGGTCCGCCTGGCCGCTGACCATGTTGTGCGCCGCCACCTCGGCCTGCTCCACCGCGTTGGCCCAGTGCTCCAGGGAGATGAGCCGGTACTCGTAGACGGGGTTCGGGCAGCGTGCCACGTCTCCGGCGACGAAGATGTCATCGGTGACCAGGCCGTTGAGGTCGAGGGCGCGGCAGCCGGTGTCGCAGGCGATCCCCCAGACACCCGCCGCGAGCCCCGAGCCCCGCAGCCATTCGGTGTTGCGGATGCCGCCGAGGGCGACCACCGCCACGTCCGCGTCGATCGTGGTGCCGTCGTCGAAGTGGGCGCGGCGAAGACGCCCCTGCGCGTCGCCCTCCAGCCGGGTGACCTTGACACCGCAGCGCAGGTCGACGCCGTGATCACGCTGCATGTCCGCCGCGACCTGGCCGATCATGGCGCCGAGCGCACCGACCAGCGGGGCCGGTGCGAGTTCCGCGACGGTCACCGGGATGTCTCTCTCGCGGCAGACGGAGGCGATCTCGGACCCGGTGAATCCCGCGCCGATGATCAGCACGCGTGACGGCCCGGAGGCGAGGGCTCGCTGCAGGGCCGCGGCGTGTTCGCGCGTCCGCACCACGAAGACCCCGTCCAGGGCCGCCTCGCTCTCGACGAACCAAGGCCGTGCGCGCACACCGGTGGAGATCAGCACCCGGTCGAAGGGTACGTCGCGTCCGTCGGCGAGACGCACCTGATTGGCCGCCAGGTCCAGCCCGCGGGCAGGCACGCCCAGCAGCCATTCCGCGTCGATGTCACGACGGCGTGGCAGTGCGGTGTTCTCGGCCGGCACCCACCCGGTCAGAACCTGCTTGGACAGCGGAGGCCGGTCGTAGGGCTCGCCCAGTTCCTCGCCGATCATGGTCAGTGATCCGGTGAATCCCTCGTCGCGCAGCGCCTCCGCGGCCCGCAGTCCGGCCAGCGATGCCCCGACGACCACGATACGGCCGTCCCTCTTGAACGCTTGCAGGTTGTCGGCGCTGGTCATGGCGTCGACGCCTCCGCCGGCGAGACCCGCCCCTCCAACTGGTCGACCAGGATGGCCTGGACCGGGCAGGCAGCCGCAGCGCGCAGCACCTGTTCGCGCCGGTCGTCATCCGGGTTCGGTACGTACATCAGCGCTTCCTCGCCGTGCATCCGGAACGCGTCCGGAGCCAGGAAGGCGCACTGCGCATACCCTTCACATCGGGAAAGATCGACGACAACTCTCATCCCGACCTCCACGGTAATGGGGACTGCGGCGCTGGAAGCCGGTGTCACTCGGTGCGCTGCGAGCACACCGCGCGCGGGGCGCGAGACGGGAGAGCGAAGGGACGCGGCCGTTGCTCAGCTCCGCGGAAGCGAGGAGTCGCACCGCGTTCGTCGGGTCGCCGCAGGAGCTTGTGATGATCGCGTACAACGCGAACCAGCGGGGTGAACCGCCTGGACATATCGATGTTCCTGCCGTAAAGCCTATCCCGCGCGTTCGCCGCCCGCACTCCGGAGGAAGCGGCTTTGCCGGCCGGATGCCGGAGTCGCACGCCGCCGGCATCCGGCCGCGTTCGACCGTTCGGCGCAATCCGCACGCCCCCGGCGTGTGGGGTGGGCTCGGGGATGGTTCGTTGTCGAGAGGGGCCGACCAGGCTCGCACGAGGCCGGGGGGAGCCAGTGGAGAAGGAGAACCGGCGTGAGCGTGACCCAAGGAGCCCCTCGGGGCGTCATTCCCTCGCAGCTGCTCAAGGGGCAGAAGGCACTCGTCACCGGTGCCAACTCGGGCATCGGCAAGGCGACGGCCATCGGCCTGGGGCGTGCCGGGGCGGACGTGGTCGTGAACTACGTCGCCGGGCGCGACGAGGCCGAGCAGGTGGTCGAGGAGATCACCGGTTACGGCGTGCGCGCGATGGCGTACGAGGCCGATGTGTCCCAGGAGGATCAGGTCGTCGCGATGGTCGGCCGGATGGTGCAGGAGTTCGGGACCGTCGACATTCTCGTGGCCAACGCCGGGTTGCAGCGCGACGCTCCGTTCACCGAGATGACGACGGCGCAGTGGCAGAAGGTACTGGACGTCAATCTCACCGGTCAGTTCCTGTGCGCCCGTGAAGCGACGAAGGAGTTCCTGCGCAGAGGGGTCGTTCCCGAGGTGTCGCGAGCGGCCGGGAAGATCATCTGCATGAGTTCCGTGCACCAGCTCATCCCCTGGGCCGGCCACGTCAACTACGCGGCGTCCAAGGGCGGCGTCCAGATGATGATGGAGACGCTGGCCCAGGAGCTGGCACCGCACAGGATCAGAGTGAACGCGGTCGCTCCGGGAGCCATCCGGACTCCCATCAATCGCGACGCCTGGACCACCCCCGACGCCGAGAAAGAACTGCTGCGGCTGATTCCCTACGGGCGCGTCGGCGATCCGGAGGACATCGCCCACGCGGTCGCCGGGCTGGCGTCGGACCTCATGGACTACGTGGTGGGCACCACCCTCTATGTGGACGGCGGCATGACTCTCTTCCCCGGATTCGCCACCGGCGGCTGAACCGCCCGCCGTCCTTGACGGGCCGGTGGCTGCCGGTCTCACTCACGCTGTTGGTCGAGGGCGTCGTCCAGGGTGGTGGCGGCCATGATCAGCGACAGATGCGTGAAGGCCTGCGGGAAGTTCCCCAACTGCTCGCCACTGGGACCGATCTCCTCGGCGAACAGGCCGACGTGATTGGCGTACGTCTGCATCTTCTCGAAGGCGTAGCGCGCCAGGCGAGTCCGTCCGGCGAGGGCGAGAGCGTCCACATAGAGGAAGGTGCAGAGGCTGAAGGTGCCTTCGGAGCCGCGCAGGCCGTCCGGGGAGGCCGTGGGGTCGTAGCGGTAGACGAGGCTGTCCGACACCAGCGTGCGTTCCATCGCGTCCAGGGTCGACAACCAGCTCGTCGTCCTGGGTGCCAGGAACCCGACGCGCGGGATGAGCAGCAGCGAAGCGTCGAGGACATCGCTTCCGTAGTGCTGCACGAGGGCCTGTTCCTTCTCGTTCCATCCCCGCTCCATCACCTGTTCGAGGATGGTGTCGCGGGCCGCGGTCCACTTCAGGGCGTCGGCGGGACGGCTGTACTCTCTGGCCAGGCGCAGTCCTCGGTCGAAGGCCGTCCACGCCATCACCCGGCTGAAGGTGAAGTCCTGGCGCCCACCGCGGGTCTCCCAGATGCCTTCGTCGGGGCGATCCCAGGAATCAGCCAGCCAGTCCAGCGTCCGAGCGAGGTTCTTCCAGCCGTGGTAGCTGCCCCCTTGGGCGACCTGATGTCCTTCCGACACGGCGTAGAGCGCCTCCCCGTAGATGTCCAGTTGCAGCTGATCGGACGCCGCGTTCCCCAGCCGGACCGGATGCGACCCCTGATAGCCCTCAAGGTGCGAGAGGATCTCCTCCGGCACCTGGGGGTCGCCGTCGACGCGGTACATGATCTGCAGCGGTTCGCCGTCCACGCCCTCCCGGGCCTGGAGACGATCACCCATCCAGCGTGTGAACTGGGCCGCTTCCTCCGCGAATCCCAGGTCGAGCAGGGCACGCACGGACAGCGAGCCGTCGCGGACCCAGGTATAGCGGTAGTCCCAGTTGCGTTCGCCTCCGATCTGCTCGGGCAGGCCCATGGTGGCCGCGGCCACAGGGGCGCCCGTGGGTGCGTAGGTGAGCAGCTTGAGAGTGATCGCCGAGCGGTGCACCACCCCCGGCCACCGGCCGTGGTACCGGGACGAGCGCACCCAGCGCTGCCAGAAGTCCACCACGTCCCAGAAGCGCTCCATCGCCCGGTCAGGAGTCACCGGCGGCGGGAGGGCGCAGTCCGGTCCGCCGACGGTGAACACCGCCGCGGCCACCTCGCCCGCTTTCAGGGTGACCGAACTCCGTACGTCCGTGCCGTCCCGCTGCAGGGGGAAGGTGCTCTGGAGATAGGCGGTGACGTCCGGCGCCCGGAACGTGGCGGTACTGTCCTGCACGTCGAGACGGTGGGTGGCCCGGGCGTAGTCGAAGCGCGGTCGGCACTCCAGAGTGAAGCGCACCGTGCCGCGCACCGCCCGCACGCCGCGTATCAGCACATGCTCGTCGGTGGGGGTGCCGGTGCGATCCGGTGGCATGCAATCGAACACCTCGCCGACCCCGTCCGGCGACATGAAACGCGTGACCAGGACCGCGGTGTCCGGATAGTAGAGCTGCTTGCAGGTCGTGCTCCGGTCTTCCGGCGCGAACAGGAAGTGGCCGCCGCGGTCGTGGTCGAGCAGGGCGGCGAAGACGCTGGGCGAGTCGAACCGGGGCGCCGCGAACCAGTCGACGTCCCCCTGGTACGAGACCAGAGCGGCAGTTTGCAGGTCGCCGACGAGGCCGTGGTCGGCGATGGGCGGGTAACGGTTCATGGTCTCTCGTTCCTGTGAAGCCCCTGCTTCTGAAGCCCCTGCTTCCACTGTCCGCCCTGCGCGACGCGGTCGCCATGGGATGCCGCACCACGAGCGCCGGCACGGGGGGCTTGCCAGGAAGAATCCGGCCAGGAGTAGGAAAATGAGGGGGGAGACGTGCCGAGTACGCCCTCCTGGCCATGTTCCCGCTGCCACATCGGTGTGGTCGCCCGCATCGGTGTGGTCGTGCGGACACGTACAGCAGTCCACAACGTCCGGGGCAGTCGCGGGACGGGACTGAGTCACCGGTTCGCGCCGGATGCGACTCGATCGTCACGCCTGGCCCCGGCTGGAGACAACCATGGGCAAAGTCCTCGGTGACGTGCTGGGCCTTGCGGCCGGCGTCGCGATCAGCCCGCTCCCGATCATCGCAGTCATCCTCGTACTCGCCACGCCGCGGGGGCGCCTGAACGGAGTCCTCTTCACCGTCGGCTGGCTGCTGGGGCTCGCCGTACTGGGCGCGGTGATGCTGGCGATCGCCTCCCCCGCACGTGCCTCGGCACACCATCATCCGGCCACCTGGGTGGGAGCCCTCAAGCTCGCTCTGGGACTGCTCCTCGTCCTCTTCGGCTCCCGGCAGTGGCACCGGCGTCCCAGAGACCCGTCACAGGCCCAACTGCCCAAGTGGATGGGCGCGATCGACCGACTCGCGCCCATCAAGGTCTTCGGACTCGGCCTCGCCCTGGCCGCGCTCAACGCCAAGAACGCCCCGCTGACCATCGCGGCCGGCGCCGCGATCGGCTCGGCCGGGCTGCCGGTCGCGCAGCAGATCGGAGCACTCGCGATCTTCGTGGTCATCGCCACCCTCGGCCTGTTGGCTCCGCTGGGGGTCTTCCTCCTCGGGGGCGAACGAGCCAAGTCGACGCTCGGCAACTGGAAAGACTGGGCGGCCCAGCACAACGTCGCCGTCATGGCCGTCCTGTTCTTCGTGCTCGGGCTGAAACTGGTAGGAGACGGTATCTCGGTACTCACCGCCTGACAGCCCGGGAAGGCGTGGCCGGAGATCTCCACCAGGGCAGCGGGGACCGTGCCCGTCCGGCTGCCGCCCGTGACCGTTCCTGCCCGTTTGGGCTGCGCGGCACCGCAGGTCGGACGGTCGACGGCGGCTGTCCCGTACGGGAGTTGCCCGGACCCGTGCCGCACGGCGCCCGGGTGGCGGTGGGGTACGGGCGGCGCCATCGGTGCTGAACCTGTGGCAGGTTCTTCGGTGGTCCCGTCAGGACTGGCGGGGCCATGGCCGTGACAATCGCCAGACCACCGACCCGGAGGCTGGCGATGCGTCCCAAACTCAAGTCCGACGTGCTGTACGTGCCGACCGACGACGGAGTGCATGTGTTCGGGGCGGGGGCCGATGTCGCCCTGCGCGGCCGGGCCGCCGCCCGATGGCTCGACCGGCTCGCCCCGCACCTCGACGGCCGGACCGAGCTGGCGGAGCTGGTGCGGGGCCTGGCGGAGGACAAGCGGCGGGCCGTGGACGCCCTGGTACGGCGGCTGCACGCGGCCGGATCCGTCCTCGACGCCGCCGAGGACCTTCCGCACGGGCTGACCGAGCGGGAACTGGAGACCTACGCGGCCGAGATCGCGTTCGTCGAGTATTACCTCGACTCCGCCCCGAGGCGGTTCGAGACGTACCGGGACAGCAGCGTCGTCGTGATGGGTGCGGGCCCGGTGTTCGTCTCGCTGGTCTGCTCGGCGCTGCACTCCGGGGTGCGGCGGCTGCGGGCGGTGCGGACGGCCGAGGCGGCGACGGACTCGGGGCGGCTCGCGGAGCTGGCCGCCGAGGCACTGCGCCGTGACCCCGAGCAGGAGGTGGAGCACGCCGCGTGGTCCGACGCGGAGGAGGCGGCGGCAGCCCGCGCCGATGTGGTGCTGCACGTGGTGTCCGCCGGGGACGCGGTGGACCGCGCGGTGCGCCTTGACCGGCTCTGCCGGGACTCCGGCGCCCTCCTGGTGCAGGGCCTGGTCCTCGACGACGTCGCCTGGCTGGGTCCGTGCGGGCCCGGCTGGGCTTCGGCCTGGGCCCGGCTGGGGGCGGCGGGACCGTACCGGGACGGCCGCTTCCTGGGCGGTCCGGCCGCCGCCGTCGTCGCCGGGCATCTCGGGCTCGCCGCCTTCAAGGCCCGCACCGGGATCAGCGGCTCCCACGAGACGGAGCTGACCCGTGTCGACCTGGAGACGCTGCGCACTTCGACCCACGCCTTCCTGCCGCATCCGCAGGCGCGGACCGCCGTGCGTCCGGAGCGGGAGGCGGAGTTCGCCGGCCGGGTCCGCGCGCTCCAGGCGGCCGGGCCGGTCGGCGCGGAGGAGTTCTCCGCGCGTGCGGCGCGCTGCTTCGATCCCTGTCTCGGTGTACTGCGCGGCCTGGACGAGGGCGAATTCACGCAGGTGCCGCTGAACGTCACCGAGGCGGTCCGGCCCACGGACGACGGCGGCCCGCGCGTGTTCGGCGCCGGGACGAGCTTCGCCGAGGCCCGCCGCGCGGCCGCCCTGCGCGGCCTCGCGGCGTACGCGGCGTGGTGCACGGACCCCCGCCGCGTCGACGCGGACGCCACCGTGTGGGGCTGGGACGTGATGGACCGGTGTGCGCGGCGGGTGCCCGCTGCCGTGGCGTCGGGGCTCGGGCCCGGGGTGGCGGCGCGGCTCGGCTGGGACGACGCGGTGGCCGACGGGGTGGCCCAGCAGTGTGTCCGGCTGGCCGTGGCGGACGTGGTCGGCGGGCGGGCCAGGCCGGTGGCCCTGGACCTCGCCCGGGCCACGCTCGACACCCGGGCCGAGTCCCTGCTCGGGCTGCTGCGCGCGGCCGGTGGCACGGTCCGGGTGGCCGACGCGGGGGCCGCGCTCGGTGTGCCGGTGCTGGTCTGGTGGCAGGAAGGCCGTGCGGTGGCGGCGACCTGCGGTCCGCAGGCGGTGGCGGACGGGCTGGAGCAGGTGCTGCTGGACCGGCAGTCCGTGTTCACGGGCGAGCCGGCGTACGCGCCGCCGACCGTGCCGGGGGTGGGAGCACCGCCCGGGGAGGGTTCGGCGGCCGGTGCTCGGTGGCCGTCGGCGCCCGGGCCGGAGCGCATGGTGGAGTGTCTGCGTGCTCGCGGGCTGCGCCCGGTGGCCGTCCCGCTGGACCACGACCCCGCCGTGCACGAGGTGCTGCCGTCCCTGCTCCGCGTCGTGGTCCTCGATGACTAGCGCGGCGGACATCGGCACCAGCACCAGCACCAGCACCGGGGCGGCGGACGGCACGACCGGTGCCGCCCCCGAGTCCGACTCCGTCGGGCTCCGCTTCTGGCACCGCACCTTCGAGGGGGTACGGGAACTCTTCGCGGAGGGCCACGGCGAGGAGGGCGGGGCGGACGATCCGCTGCCGGCCAAGACGTACCGCGGGCTGCCCCGGCACCCGCTGAGCGCGCCGGGCCGTGCGGTGGGCGACGCGCGGTGGTCCTTCGCCGCCTTCCGCCGGGCACACCCCGGCGGTGCCCCGGATCCGGACCGGCTCGACGAGCCCGCCGTCTCGGCGCTGCTGCACTGCGCCTACGGGATGGGCCGCATGGAGGTGGGGCCGCACGCCGTCTGGCCCTATCACCGGCTGGTGGCCTCCGCCCGGTGCTTCTATCCGGTGGAGCTGTACCTGTGGACGGCGGACCGCGCCGGTGACCTGCCCGCCGGCTGCCACCACTACGACCCCGCGCACCACGCCCTGACCCGGCTCCGGGCGGGGGCCGTACCGGACGTGCTGCTCGACGCCGTCGGAGCGGAGCGCGCCGCCGCCGCGTCCGGGGCGGACGGGGGCCCCGCCGCCCTGCTGGTGGCGGCGGTCTGCTTCCGCAAGGCGGCCTTCCGCTACCGCGACTACGCCTACCGCCTGTGCGCCCAGGAGGCCGGTCTGACGGTCGGCAACGTCCTGCTGGCCGCGGGTGCGCTGGGTCTGCGTGCCCGGGTGCACCACCGGTTCGACGACCGGATCGTCAACCGGGCCCTGGGCCTGGACGGGACCGAGGAGACCGCGGTCGCCGTACTCGACCTCCGCACCGGCCCGCTGCCCGCGCTCGTCCCCGCCCCGGCGCGCCCTTCTCCTCCCCCGCCACCGCCCAGTACCGCCCACGTGACCCCTGCGGCCGACACGCTGCCCGTCATCCGGCCGGCGCAGGTGCGGACCAACACGGTGGATCGCGCCGCCTGGTCGGGCCTGCTGGAGGTCGACCGCGCCGCCCGGCGGACCTGGGCGGCCGGACGCCCCGTGGTGGACCCACAGGCCTTCCACCTTCCGGCCGATGCGCGGGAAGACGGGCCGGTACTGTCCCTGGCGGTGCCCGAACCGGTCCCGGGAGGCGTCGAGTTGGCCGCCGCCCTGCGGGCCCGTGACTCCGGTGGCCGGATGTTCCTGCCGGGCGGCGAGCCGCTGCCCGTCCACCAACTCGCCGCCATCCTCCGGCACGCCCTGGAGCCCGTACCTTCCGACCACACCGTTCGGGACTGCCGCCCGCTCGTCGACTGTCATGTCCTCGCACTCGGCATCGACGGCCTCGATACCGGAATGTACCGGCTGGACCCCTCCCCCGCGCTGGTACGCCTGCCCGGGCGCGACTGGCGCGCGGTCCCCGCGATGCTCTGCGACCGGACTCCCGCGGTGAACTCCGCGAAGGCCGACGCGCTCGTGTTCCTGACCGTGAACCGGATAGCGGGCGAGCGGGCGTTCGGGGCCCGTGGCTACCGGGTCCTGCACCAGGAGAGCGGGATCGTGGCCCAGCGCGTCAGCGTGCTGGCCGCCGCGGCCGGGCGCTCCGTACGGATCACCAACGGGTACCACGAGGGCGTCGTCCGCGAGTCGCTGGGTGTCACCGACCCGGCGTACGTACCCGTGTTCTGCATGGCCGTCGGCCGCCGCCGGCCCACCGCGCAGTACGAGATGCCGCTGACCTGGTGAAACGCGGCTCCCCGGGTCCGGACCCGGGGCCAGGGTCGCGCGATCCTACGGGCGGGACTGCGGTCGCACCGTGAAGACCCCGGGGCCCCTCCCGGCCGAACATCGAACCCGGCCAGATCCCTGGTCGCCTGCACAACCGACAACCTGGAAAGGGGAATCCGATGGAGAAGGAACTCGTCCTCGACCTCGCCGACCTCAGCGTCGACGAACTGGACGTTCTGCCGACCTCCCCGGGCGCCGGCCTGGAGTCGATCAACGTGGGTCACGCGATGGTCGAGATCGGCGCGTCCAACTGCACCTCGACCGGCACCCCGGCGAGCTGCTGCTCGTGCTGCTGCTGCTGACGCGGCGCTGAGCGGCGCGCGCCGCTCGGCTGGAGCGTCACACATCGCACCGTCGTGTCCGGCGGGCTCCTCGCCCGCCGGACACGGCACCGCTCCCACCGACGAGGGAAGTGACCGTGACCGACACCGCCACAGCCCGCCCCGCCCCGGTGGCGGTCCTCGGCAAGGGCCTGCTCGCCACCGCCATCCGGGCGGCGCTCTCCCACAGGCGCGGTACACCGCCCGGCGGCGACGACGCCACAGCCACAGCCACAGCCACAGCCACAGCCACAGCCATGAACAGCGGGGCCGACGCCACCGACACCGGCTTCCCGGAGACCGATGGCGCCCCCGCCGTGACCGTCGTCGCCGACGACGGCTGGGCCGCGGACTGCGCCGCCGTCCCCGCGCACACGCGCCGGCTGCCGGTCCGGGTGGAACTGGGCAAGGTGGTCATCGGGCCCATGGTCGTCCCCGGACGCACGGGCTGCGCCCGGTGCGCCCGCACCCGGCGGGAGCGTGCCCTGGGACCGGACAGCCCCCGGGCCGAGCTGGTACGGCGCTTCGGTGAGCGGCTCGCCGACCGCCCCACGCCGGTCCTCACCGCCTGGGCGTGCGACGCGGTCGCGGAGCTGGTGGCGGACGAACTCGACCACCCGGAAGGGCGGTTGACCCGGCACGGCCTGGTGATGCTGTCGCTGACGACCATGGCGGCCGACGCCCGCCCCTTCCTGCCCGACCCCCGCTGCACCGAGTGCGGCGGACTCCCGGACGACCGGCCGCCGGTGCTCCTGGACACCGCCCGGCCCAAACTCGGCCGGGACACCTACCGGGTCCGCGATCTGCGGGACGGCTGGGAGTCGTTGGTACGGACGTACGTCGACGGGTACACCGGTGTGGTCCGGCAGCTCGACGTGCGCACCGACTACCGCTATCCGATGGTGTCCGCCCCGCTGTACCTGCCGGACGGGCAGCAGGAGGCGGGCTTCGGCCGCGATCTCGCCTACGCGTCCTGTGAACGCACCGCGCTGGCGGAGGCGTTGGAACGGCTCGGCGGTGCCCGCCCCGGCGGCCGGCGCACGACCGTACGGGCCTCCTACCGGGAGGTCGCCGACCAGGCCCTGTGCCCGGTCGAGCTGGGGCTGTATCCGCCCGAACGGTACGCCGAACCGGGCTTCCCCTACCCGCCGTTCGACCCGAGGACGGCACTCGACTGGGTGTGGGGGTACTCGTTCGCCCGCGACGCGCCGATCCTCGTACCCGAGGACTACGCGTACTACCGCACCCGGCACGGCGATCCGGACGCCCTGCCGCTGGCGTACGAGGTGTCCAACGGGTGTGCCCTGGGCGGCTGCCTGGAGGAGGCGGCACTGCACGGGGTGGTGGAGCTGGCGGAGCGGGACGCGTTCCTGCTCACCTGGTACGCGCGGCTGCCGGTGCCCCGGGTGGACCTGGCGACGGTGTCGGACCCGCGGATCGCGGTGCTGGCCGAGCGTATCCGGCAGGACAGCGGACACCGGGTCCTGGCCTTCGCCACCACGCCCGAGCACGGCATCCCCACCGCGTGGGTCATGGCCGTGCATCCCACGGCGGCCCTCTCCCCCGCTTCCGGGCAGTCGGCGGTGGAGCCCGCCGCCGTCTGTGCCGCCGGCGCGCACTTCGATCCCGAACAGGCCGTGCTCAACGGCCTGTTGGAGCTGTCGGCCAATCTGGGCTGGAACCGGGACGCCTACCGGGAGGAGCGGGAGCGGATCGGGGCGTTGGTGAGCGACCCTGATCAGGTGCGGGAGATGCGGGACCACGCCCTGCTGTACTGCCATCCCGGCGCGTTCGAACGATTCGGTTTCCTCCTCGGTGACGGGTCCTCCGGCGACGACGTACCGGGACTCCCGGTGGCGGAGGCGTTCGCGCGCGCGGACTGCCGGCCGCGCGGCACGGATCTGCGGGAGGACCTCACCGAGGTGGCGACCCGCTTCACCCGCCGCGGCCAGGACGTGATCGTGGTGGACCAGACCACGGACGAGCACCGGGCCGGTGGGCTGGCCTGCGCGAAGGTGATCGCTCCCGGCCTGCTGCCGATGACGTTCGGCCACGGCATGCGCCGCACCCACGGACTACCGCGGCTGCTGCGGCTGCCCGCGCTGCTGGGCTACCGGGCCGGCCCGCTGACCCCGTCGGAGATCAATCCGCACCCGCACCCGTTCCCGTGACTGGAGTCGGCCATGACCGCGAACCACACCACCCCGGACGTCTTCGGCGTGCGCGTCGGCGGCCTGCCGGTGCCGATGCTGGACGACATGGGCTCACCGGAGCTGTGGCACCGGGTCGAGTCGGTCCTGGACGGCGAGCGGGCGCTCAGCGCCGCGGAGGGCGGCCTGTCCGACGCGCTGTACGGGCTGATCGGGCAGGCGACGACGGGCAAGTCCTCGCTGGTGGCGCTGCGCCGGGCCGTCCACAACCGGCGCGCCCTGACCGGCCGCTACTGGAACGACGAGGTGCGGGCGTCGCTGCCGCCCGCGGTGACCGCCGCGGTGCGGTCCTGGACGGAGCTGCTCGCCGCGCACGAGCGGGCCACCGTACGGCTGGACGAGCTGGTGGCGCACCGGACGGCCGAGCAGCACCTGCTGTTGCGCAAGGCGGTCGCCGATCCCGGCTTCCAGCACGGTCTGGTGCTGAGCAGTCCGGTGCTCTACCGGCAGGTCCGCAAGTGGCTGGCGCGTCCGGACGAGGCGGTGCCGGACCGCTCCCTGGCCCTGCGCCTGACGAAGTACCTGGCCCGGGTCACCATGAAGACCAGCCCCTTCAGCACCTTCACGGTCAGCGGTCTCGGCGTCTGGCGGGAGCCGGGCGCGCAGCCGGCCCGTCCGCCGGCCTCGGGGCCCGCCGTGGTGACGGTCGCCGAGATCAACGTGTGGGTGGTGCAGCAACTGGTACGGCAGCTGAGCCTGCGCCCCGGCCTGGCCGCCCGGCTGCGGCTGCGTCTCAACCCCAGCGCCCAGCCGGCGGACGGGCGCTGGGAGTTCCTCGGGCCGGGGCCGGAGGAGCCGTTGCGCGGGCTGCCGGCGGGCGCCGCGCTCGCGGCCTGCGTGGCGGCGGTCGGCGCGGCCGGGCGGGTCCGCGCGGACGCCGCGCGCGAGGTCGCGGCGCGCACCGGGAACGACGTGGCCGCAGCCGACGCGTATCTGGGCCGGCTGGTGGAACTGGGACTCCTTGAGGCCGAGCGGCCCTTCGCCGACCAGGCGCTGGACCCGCTCGCCGCCCTGCGGGACTGGCTGGCCGGCACCGGCCCGGAGACCGCGGAGCTGGTCGGTGAACTCGACGTGCTGGCGGCTCGGGTGGCGGAGTACCCGACGCTGCCGGACGCGGCGGACCGGCTGCGGTGCGGCACGGCGATCGAGGACGCGCTGCGCCGCGTACGGGACCTGGCCGGGCCCGAGCGGATCCAGCTGCCCGCCAAGAACAGCGTGATCGAGAACGCGCTGCTGGCGGAGCCGCTGGCCGGTCCGGCGCGCCAGGACTGGGAGCCGGTCCTGCGGGACCTCGACACCGTCCGCCGCGTCTACGCCGTACTGGACCCGGCGCTGCCCGGCCGGGTGGCCCTCGCCGACACCTTCGCCGACCGTGTGGGCGTCGGTGCCACCGTGCCGTTCCTGGCCTTCCACCGGGCGGTGCAGGAGTGGCTGCGCGAGGACCCGGAGCTGCCGGGCCTGCTGTCCATCGCCACCCACGGCTACGCCTCCCTGCTGGAGCACCGCTCACCCCGTATCCGTGAACTCGCCGCCGTCCGGGCCGAGGTGTGCGCGCTCGCCGCGCCGGAGCACGCCGGCGCGGACGGCGTGGTGCGGCTGGACCCTGCGCGCCTTGCGGAGCTGGTCGACGGCCGGCCGCGGTGGATGCGGGCCCCGGACTCCGTGGCGTTCTACGGGCAGCCCCTCACCGGGCCGGAGCCAGGATTCGTGGTCAACGCGGTCAACTCCGGGCACGGCCGGGGGCGGGACCGGATCAGCCGGCTGCTGACGCAGGCGGGCATCGAGGCCCGGGCGGACACGGCCGAGCCGGACGACGGTGTGACCGTCGCGGACACCTGTCGGCACTTCGGCAGCAACGTGGGGCTGCGCCGGTCCGCCGTGGCCGACGAGATCGACTACCCGGGAGGGCACAGCGAGCGGGCGGCCGGGCACCGCATCGCGCTGTCGGATCTGCTGGTGCGCCACGATCCCGCGCGGGGCCTGCTCGTCCTGTGGTCGCGCGGCCGCGACAGCGAGGTGCGTCCGGTGCATCCCAACCTCATCGCCGAGCTGTGGCTGCCGCCCGCGATCCGGCTGCTGCTCCAGGCGTTCGGGGCGACGTCGAACCTGCTCATCCCGGGCCGCCGGATGTTCGGGGACCCGTCCCTGGCCGAGGTGGGCGGCCTGCTGGCCGAACCCCGGGTGATGGTCGGCCAGACCACGGTCAGCCGCCGCCAGTGGGTGTTCCCGGCGTCCGCCGTACCGGTCCGCGAGAAGGGCGCGAGCGACCGGGCGCACCTGCTGCGACTGGCCGGCTGGCTGCGCGAGCACGGCATCCCGCGCCGCTGCTTCGTGCGCGCCCTGGACCCGGCCTCCGTGGTCGGCGGCAGCGTGTGGCGGATCAAGTCGCGCAAGCCGCTCTACGTCGACTTCGCGAACCTGCTGCTGGCCGGCGTGTTCGAACGGGCGGTGACCGGTGACGGGCAGGTGCTGTTCCTCCAGGAGGCGCTGCCCGACCCGGACGACATGCCCGGCTACGGGGACAGCGGTCCCCGGGTGACCGAGTTTCTGATCGAGATCAACGGAGGACAGGATGCCGGAGAACGACAGCGGCCCGCTTGACCCCGAGACCGCCCGGGGCGCGGACTGGGTGTGCGCGCACATCTTCTACGACACCGACCAGGATCTGCTGCTCACCGACTGCGTGCGGCCCCTGGTCGCGGAGCTGACCGCTGAGGGGCAGGTGCAGCGGTACTTCTTCCTGCGGTACTGGGAGGGCGGCCCCCATGTGCGGCTGCGGCTGCTGCCCGCGCGGACGGCGGACCGCGCGGCGATCGAACGGCGCGCCGGGGAGCACATCCGGGAGTTCCTGGCCCGCGCACCGGCCGCGGACGTGGTGGACCGCTCCCGCTTCACCCAGGTCGCCGCCGGACTGGCCGGCCTGGAGGGCCGCAGCGGGCACGACGACCTGGTGCGCCCCAACAACTGCGTCGAGTTCCTGCCGTACGAGCGCGAGTACGACGACTACGGCCGGGGTGCGGCGATCGCCGCCGTGGAACAGCACTTCTTCGAGTCGAGCCGGCTCGCGCTGTCCGTGGTCGCGGCGGGCGCGACGGTGGAGCAGCGCGCGCTGCTCGCCTTCGACCTCGTCGTGGGTGTGTTCGCGCTGTGCGACGAGGTCCGCGACCAGTGGGCGCGGCACGGCGGGCCCCCGCTGCCCTTCGGCAGCGGCCCCGAGGCCGACGACGTGGCGCCGCGCTACCTGGCGCAGCGCGACAGGCTCCGTGCGCGGGCCCGCCTCACCTGGCTGACGGCGCAGGAACCGGAGGCGGGCCGGCAGGACCAGCGGACCTACTGGCTGGCTTCGGTACGGCGGCTGCGTGAGCGGTTGCACGCCTTGGAGGAGACGGGCGCGTTCACCTCCGCGTGGGCGGCCTCGCCGCTCGCGGAACCCCTCGGGCTGACCGACACCCGGCATCCGGGCACGAGCCTGGTGCTGCTGCGCTGCGCCCATCTGGTCAGCAACCGGCTGGGCCTGACCCTGTGGCAGGAGAACCAGCTGCGGTTCCTGGTGGGCCGGGTGCTCGCGGAGCTGCCCGAGGCGCTGGCCGCCTCGTGACCGGGACGGCCGCGCACTGGTACAGCCTCCATGTCCACCATCACGACGAGGAGGCCGAGCCGGACCTCGTCCTGGACGCCGTCCGGCCCGCTTTCGAGGCGGTGGCGCCGTGGGTGGAGGGGGCCTGGTTCGGCCGGCACTGGCTGCGCGGCCCGCATCTGCGGCTGAACTTCCGCTGTGGTCCGGTGGATTGGGAGGAGCGCGTCCGGCCGACGGTGACCGGGATCGTGACGGACCATCTGCGTGCCCGTCCCTCCCAGGTGCGGCTGGACGAGGAGGCGCTCGCCCCGGTGCACGCCCGGCTGGCGGAGCTGGAGATGGAGACCGGCCCGAGGCACCCGTGGGTGCCCGACAACACGGTGCTGGAACAGCCCTACGACCACCGGCTGCCCGTACTGGAGTCGCTGCGGGCGAGCGAGCTGCTGGCCGGTTTCCTCAGCGACACCGACGGCCAGGCGTTCGGCGCGTACGAGCGGGTGCGGGCGGGCGGTGCGCTGCCGCTGCTCGCCCTGGACCTGATGTGGACGACGGCGTCCGTCGCGGCCGTCCCCTTCACCGCGGGCGGTGAGCCGATCGAACGGGGCTTCCTGTCCTTGCGGTCGCACGCCGACGCGTTCCTCTCCCGCACCCGGGACCCGGTGGCCGTGCGGGCCGATTTCGACGACCGGTTCCGGCGGCAGGAGAGCGTGCTGTGCGAGCGGCTGCGCTCGGTGGAGGCGACGCTCGCGGGCGGCGGCGACGCGGTTCCCTTCGTCACGGAGTGGGCGGCGGCGGTGCGGCACCACCAGCGGATCGCGCAGCCGCTGCTGGCCTCCGGCGAGGTGTCGATGGGCGGGGCCGCCCGGGCGCCCCGGATGCCGACGCGCCGGACCAGCGAGTTCCACGCGGTGCTGCGGTCGGACCACGGGCATGAGGACTTCGTCCGGACGGACGACTGGTTCTCCTCGTTCCGGCTGATGATGAACTACCTCTACCTGCACCTCAACCGGCTCGGACTCAAGCCCGTCGACCGGGCGCTGCTGTGCCATCTGGCGGCGCACACCGTCGAGGCGGTGCACGGCGTCGACGCGGTCGGCAGCTTCCAGCGGTACGTCGCCTCCGCCGATCCGGCCTCGGGGCGGCCCGAGTGGCGCCGGACCGGCGAGGCGTGGGCCGCCGGCGGAACCGGCTGAACCGGACCGCGGCGACCGGGACACGCGCCGGACCGGACCGGCGCGTGTCCCGCCCCCGCTGCTACACCCGGCCGCCGCCGCTGCCCAGCGGTGCGGGGATGACGTCGGCCAGCTGGTCGCGTCCGGAGATGCCGAGCTTGCGGTAGGCGCCGGAGAGATGGAACTCGACGGTCCGCACGGTGACGAACAGCTGGCCCGCGATGGCCCGGTTGGTGTGCCCGGCCCGCGCCAGGCCCAGGATCCGCTGTTCCTGCGGAGTGAGGCCGCTCAGGGCGGGCGGGACCCGGTCGTCGTCCACCGCCGGGCACAGGCGTTCGCGGTCCGTGAGGATACGGCGCACCAGCGGCTGGGCGCCGCAGGACTCGGCCAGGGAGAGCGCGGCGCGGAACTCGGTGCGCGCGGTGTCGGCGCGTCCCGCCTCGCTCAGCGCGGCGCCCAGGTCACGGCGGGCGCAGGCGAGTTCCAGCCGGGCGGGCGAGTGCGCCAGGGTCTCCACGGCCGAGGCGAGCCGGCGCACCCGGCGCTCGCCCGTCTCGGTGAGGGCGAGCGCGTGCAGGGCCGTGCCGATCGCGCGCGGGGTCGCCCAGCGGCGGGCGTCCTCCCACTCGGCGGCGGCCGGCGCGGACGCCTCGGTCAGGTCGCCGCGGGAGGCGAGCAGCCGGGCGGCGCGGGACCGCCATGGCAGCACCGCGGGGTTGCGCACCCGTGAGTCGGCCAGCAGCCGTCCGGCGGCGTAGAGGTCCTCCAGGGCGCGCGCGGTGTCCCCGGCCTGTTCCCGTACGCGGGCGCGGGCGGCCAGGACCGCCACGGTGTCCTGGCGCGGCGGCAGTTCGCCGTCCAGTGCGCAGTCGGCGAGGAGGGCGAGGGCGGCGTCCGTGTCACCGGTCTGCGCCCGCACCTCGGCCAGGGCCGCCACGGTGAGGGTGGCCGGCAGCCGGCCGGCCCGGGCGGCCGGGCGCAGCAGGTCCGCCAGCGGGGTCAGGACGGTGTCGGCGGCGGTGAGATCGCCGCGGGCGCGCAGGACGAGGGCCCGCAGCAGATCGACGCCGACGTCCGCCCACGTGCCCGGCCGGGGCTGGTCCGGCAGGCGGGCCCGGCTGCAGTACGTCCACGCGTCGGCGAGTTCGTCGGCACGGATCAGGACCTGGCAGCCGTGCCACAGCAGGCGGCTCGGGACCTCGCTTCCGGTCAACGCCCCGCGGGCGTGCCCCACGGCGGCGTCCCGGTCGGTGCCCTCGCGCAGGGCGTGGACGGCTCGCAGCACGGACAGTTCCCGCTGGGCCTCGTCGTCGGGCGGGGCCTGTGCGGCCAGGCCGTCGGGGAGGTCGACGGACAGGGCGGGCGTCGGTGCGTCCAGGCAGGTGAGCGCCTTGTACAGGCGCAGCCGCCAGCGCTGGTCCGCCGCTGCCGGGGCCAGCCGCTCGGCGGTGTCGTCGAGGACGGCCACCGCGTCCTCGGGCTGTCCGCACTCGGCCAGCAGGGTGCCGAGGGCCACGGCGTAGTCGGTGGCGCAGCGCGGGTCGTCGGCCTCGCGCCGGGCGGCGTCCAGCCGCCGTACGGCGCTGTCGGGGGCGACGAACCCGTCCAGCGCGGCGAGCTGGCGCTGCACGGACGAGCGGTCCCGCGGTCGCAGGCGTTCCCGGAGCATTCCGCGCAGATGCCGGGCGGCCTCCTCGTGCCGGCCCTCGCGTTCCAGCTGGTTCGCCGCGAGCCGTATCGGCCGGACGGTCCAGGCGAGGCCGAGGGGTCCGGCGGCGACCAGTTGCCGGGCCACGCGGGTGGCCCCGAAGTGCCCGTCGCGCAGGATCCCGGCGGCGGTGAGGTGCAGGGCGGCCCGGGTGCCGGCCGGGACGCGGTTGATGACCATCCCGGCGAGCAGGGGGTGGCGGAAGGACAGCGGGGTGCGGTTGGCGAAGAGGGAGCGGGCGACGAGTTCGTCGACCAGGGGCAGCGCTTCCCGGACGGAGAGGCCCGCCAGTTCGGCGCACTGGGTGATCTCCGCGTGGGGGCCGAGGACGGCGACGGCCCGTGCCAGCGCGAGGGCGGGTCCGCCCAGTCCGGCCAGCCAGCGCTCGGCGCCGGGCAGCACCGCCGACGCGGCGGTCTCGCGCAGGTCGTCGGCGGTGGGTGCGGTGCCGGTGTGCCCGGTGAGCAGGGCCAGCAGCAGGGCGGGGTTGCCACCGGTCAGCTCGTGGCACAGCGTGGCGGTCGGCGCGTCCAGCGCGACGTCGCGGTACGCCGCCGCGAACGCGCCCACCTCGTCCGGTTCCAGCCCGGTGAGTTCGAGGTGCTCGGTGTCGGCGGCGAGCGCGGCGGCCGCCGGGTCCTGGTCCGCCTCGGCGGTGTTCCCGCCGGTCAGGGCGATGACCAGGGGCAGGTCGGAGGCCGCCGCGTGCAGGCTCGCGAGCCAGTGCAGCGACCACGGGTCGAGATGTCCGATGTCGTCCAGGCAGATCGCGACGGGAGTCCGTGCGGCCTGTCGGCACACCGACTCCACGAGTTCGCACAGCAGTTGCCCGCTCGGGGCGGAGCGGGGGCGCACGGGTTCGTCACCCGGCTCCGGACGATGTGCGGTGGGTTCGTCGGTCGGCTCCGAGCGGTGTGCGGTGAGGTCGTCGCCCGGCTCCGAGCGATATGCGGTGGGTTCGTCGGCCGACGCCCGGCGGTGTGGTGCAGCGTCGGCCGACCCGGGACAAGGGGGTGGCGTCTCGTCGTCCGGCTCGGGACGGTGCGCGGCGCGGTGCGCTGCACGGTGGTTGGCGTGTGTGGCGCCTCCGGCGGGTTCGGCCATCGTCGCCTCCAGCCGGCTGACGACGCGTAGGGCGGCGCCGAGCGGGTCCCCGGGCTGATTCCGCCCCGCTACGGCGGCCACCCGGAACCCGGCATCGGCTGCGAGCGACGCGAACTCGCCCAGCAGTACCGACTTGCCGATCCCCCGCTCCCCCCTGACGACGACGCTCGCCGGTCCCCGTCCGCCGTGTGCTCTGTCGATGACTGCCCGAAGCCGTGCCCGCTCGCGTGCGCGCCCGATTCGATCCATTGAGGTCAACTGCTCGCCTCCTTGCACGACGTACCGTGCATCCGCGGTCAACCGGATGTACGAGCACCTCAATCTAATAGGCGTTGACCTGGGAAGATGCGACGATCGACGCAACATGACCTGAAAGCGAGCATTCCGGCGCACAGCGCTCGCCCGACGCCGGGCCCGTCATACCTCAACTGCGGCCTGCTCCCCGCCGCCGCGTGCCCGCCGGTGACCGGGGACGAGCGGCCGGGGGGATTAGGCGCGAACCGAGCGATTCCCCATCGGATGAGGTGTGTCCGAAACATAGGCAACTTCCACGCGCTTGTGTCCGTCTATCCGCCTGAACTCACAGTCGGCACACCACGAAACGGGTCCGTGGAGTGGGGTAGGAGGAGGATGTGCGGCACCTGATCGAACGACATCTCGGCAAGGTCGTAGCGGGTGGATCGCTCGCTGTGGCCGCGACCGCCGCGCTGATAGCGGTCGTGCTCCCGCATCAGGCGGAGGACGGGGGGCGGAGTGTGTCGGCGGGCACCGCCCGCCAGGACGCTGTGGCACCCGACGGCAAGGTCGAGGCTGTACCCGCGGAGCAGGACCAAGGGGTGGGGAGCGACCCGCTCACCGATGCGGAGACCGCGCGAGCCGAGCGGATCGCGCTGCAGAACGGCGGGATGAATGCCGCCGCCCGGGACGTGGAGGGGGGCAGCGGCCCGCAGCGCATCGCCACCAATCTCGCCGAGGACGGGACGGGCCAGGGCGCTCGCCGCGCCGAGGTCATGTTCTACGACTACAAGAAGAACGTCACCATCACCAAGACGGTCGACCTCGCGACCGGCACCGTGACGTCCACGAACACCGCCCAGCACGTACAACCGCCGCCCAGTCACGAAGAACTGACCGAGGCCGCACGGGTGTTGATCACCGACGCACAGGGCGCGGGGCTCAAGCAGGACTACAAGAAGGCCACCGGCAAGGTCCTCACCGGGCCCGCGGAACTCGACCTCAGCGGATTCGTCTTCCGCAAGGAGACCGTCAAGCGGCTGCCGGCCGGTCTGGAGCCGTGCGGCGAACACCGCTGTCTCCAGGTCGTGGCCAAGGTCAAGAACGGCCCCTGGATCGACACTCGGGCGTTCGTCGTCGACCTCAGCGCCCGCTCCGTCGGCCGGCTCGGCTGATCTCCCCGTTCCTCTTCCGGTGAAGGAGCCGACCGCTCATGCATGCCCCGCACCACACCATGATTCCGCGCACCCGCACACGCACCCGCACACGAGCCGCGGCGATGTTCGCGACCGCCACCCTGCTCGGCTCACCGTTCGCCTTCACGAGTCCCGCGGCCGCCGCACCGCGTGCCGCCCCGAACGCGTCCGCCGCCCCGGCCGACTGCAGCGCCGCGTACAAGATCGAACAGACGCTGGACGGCGGCACCACCTGGCGCATGTGCTGGCACTACAACACGCTCTCCGGCCTGGTTCTGGACAAGGTCAGCTACCAGCCCAAGAGTGAGGCCAAGCCCATACCCGTACTCGCCAGCGCACGGCTCGCCCAGGTCCACGTGCCCTACGACGACGGCCAGGCCGAGTACGACGACATCACCGGCACCGACTTCGGGCAGCAGCTCCAGAAACTCAAGCCCAGCGAGTGCCCCGGGGGCACCATCAAGTCCGTCAAGGTCCCTGACCGGGGGACGGTCCAGGGCCTGTGCGTCACCACCCGCGCCCGCGGGCACGCCTACCGCCTCAACAACGACGCCAGCACCAACGGCAACGGCAACGTCTACACGGCCCAGGGCAAGGACCTGCTCGTCTACACCGTCAACAAGGCGTCGTGGTACGAGTACATCACCGAGTGGCGCTTCGCCTCCGACGGCACCATCAGCTCCAATGTCGGCGCCACCGGCAGTCTCTCCCCGTACGACTTCGACGGCGGCGACACCCGCGGCTGGCCCATCGGCAAGGGCAACCAGGCCAAGGCCGAGAGCCACGCCCACAATGTCTTCTGGCGGATGGACTTCGGCCTGGACGGCTCGCCCAAGGCCAAGGTCGAACAGTACGACTCCAAGGTCACCCCTCCCAGCGGCCGCGGCAGCCCGACCACCAGCACCAGCCGTACACCGATCACCAAGGAATTCATCGGTGACCGCACCGACATGCGGTGGTGGCGCGTGGTGAGCACCGCGGGCAAGAACAAGGACGGCCACCCCCGCTCCTACGAGATCGTGCCCGGCCCCAGCCAGAAGCACCCCGGGCGCCCGTACACCAAGCACGACGTGTACTTCACCGAGTACAAGGCGTGCGAGCAGTACGCGAGCAACAACCCGGGGTGTCCGAACGGCAGCCCCACCAGCGTGGACAAGTTCGTGAACGGACAGCCGCTGACCCACCCGATCACCTGGGTGAACATCGGTTTCCACCACATCGCCCGGGACGAGGACCAGCAGCCGATGCCGGTGCACTGGCAGGGATTCTCGCTGGCCCCGCGTGACGTGACCGCCATGAACCCGCTCACCCCGCAGGACCTGGCAGGCATGAACGGACGCCCCGCCAACTGAGGAAGGAAAGTCCCGCTCGGGCGGCAGTGGCACGGCCCGGGCCGGAGGTCACCCGGTCTCCCCGGTCCGCCTCCGTCGCAGGTCGGAGGCGGACCGGGACCAGAGACGGATGACGCCGGCCCGGGCGGTCGCTAGCGTGGAAGGCGGCTCTGGCGCCCAGGGGCAGGAGGCCCGACCGATGGCAGTCGAACTCAACCACACGATCGTCGCCGCGCACGACAAGGCGGCGTCCGCCCGGTTCCTCGCGGATCTGCTGGGTCTGGAGGTGTCCCCGCAGTACGGCCCGTTCGTTCCCGTGCGGATACCCAACGGCGTGACGCTGGACTACATGGCGACCACCGACCCGATCACCCCGCAGCACTACGCCTTCCTCGTCTCCGAGGACGACTTCGACTCGATCTTCACCCGGGTCCGCGAGGCGGGCCTGACCTACTGGGCGGACCCGCACCGCGACCGCCCCGACGAGATCAACCACAGGGACGGCGGCCGCGGGGTGTACTTCGACGACCCGGACGGACACCGTCTGGAGATTTTGACCAGGCCCTACGGCAGCGGCGACCGCTGAGCCGGCGCAGGCCGCTTTCCGGGGTGAGGCGCCCGGCGCCCCGCTGTTTCACGCTCGCGCGATGCGACAGCGGGGCGCCGGGAAGGGGCGGGGAAGATCGGGAACTGTCGGCTCAGCGCAGTGCGCCGCGGTCGTCGACGCGTCGGCCTATGAGATCCAGCAGCACGCTCCGGTACGGGGTCGTGGCGCCGTCGATCGCGAGGGGCTTCCAGCGGTCGGTGCCGGTGCGGGCCTCCAGCGGGCGGGGACGGGCGCGGAAGGGGGAGGGCGAGCGCCGCAGATGTGACCAGGGGTGAAGCGTGCCGTCGACGGTCAGCCCCGCCGTGGAGAGGGTGTGATCGCCGAAGGTGACCGAACCGGTGCGTTCCCACTGCTCCCGGGCGCGGGAGGCTTCCGCCGTGTCGGCCAGCCGGGAAATGACGTCCGCCTGGCGCGAGTTGGTCAGATGGCGTATCTCCCGCCCCTCGCGGGTGGTCAGCTTCAAGTGACGCGTGTCGAACCGGTTGTTGCCTTGTCCGACAGGCCGGGAGGTGGTCGTCCAGTCGTAGACGAGCACCTCGTGCCAGGCGAACGCCTCGACTCCGTCCTCGGTCTCCTGAATCAGCCCCTCCTGGCAGCAGTGCAGTACGCGCGCCGTCGGGCGCCGCGTCCGGCGGTGGCGCAGCCACGCGCCCAGCACGACCAGCGGAACGGCGGCGAGCAGCCCGTAACCCACCGTGTGCGCGGTCGCGGGCCAGGGAAACGGCAGGCTCAGCACCAGGCCGGGAACGGTCAGCAGGACGCAGAGGCACCCAGCGGCGAGGTCAGGGCCTTCGAGGGGGCGGACGGCCACGGTGGTGACGGGTGGCCCGAATCCGCGCTCGGCGGCGAGCTGCCGAACCCGTAGCGTCGGCACCGCGTCGGAGCTGCCCATGACGCCCCCCTTCTCGGCGGACCACCCGAAGTGCTCCCCGGCATGGCAAGTGTGCGCGGTGCGCCGCCCGTACGCGAGGCCCGCGGGAGAAGTGGTTCCAGGTTGTGCGCGAACCATTGACGCGCCGTCCGGCCCCTGGCTAGCTTCTTCCCCCTGAGAGCGCACTTCCCCAGCCGTGGGCACCTCATGTGTCGCATCGCCTTCCAGGAGTCCTCCATGCGTTCCTGCCCTGTTCACGCGCACGCACACGGAACCGCTCTGACAACGATGTCAATCCCTCGAAGGCGTGAACTCGGCGGTATATGACGGCTCGGGACACCGACACCGGACCCGGTGTCACCCTCCCCCCAGCAGACGGCAGATGGCGATCCTCCATCACCGCCTCCCCCATCCCACCCCCTCGGGAGGAAGAAAGCCATGCACAGGGTTGTCATGTCCACACGTGATCGACATCTCCGCAGCCGACGACGCCCCGCGGGCCGCCGGGGCCGCACCCTGACCGCCACTCTCGGCATCGGCACCGCGCTGGTCTGCGTCGCCGCGCTTCCCGCCCAGGCGGCACCCCAGGACGCCGCGAGTGCGAGCACGGCGCGGGTCGCCCCGGTCTCCGACCCCGCCTCGCTGGTCAACCCGTTCATCGGCACCTCGAACGCCGCCGACGACTTCCCCGGCGCCGACACGCCGTTCGGCATGGTCCAGTGGAGCCCGGACACCCCTTCGCGCCCATCCGGCGGCGGCTACGAGTACAACGACTCCTCGATCACCGGGTTCAGCCTGACCCACATCGCGGGGCCAGGCTGCGGCGCGGCCGGGGACATCCCCGTGCTGCCCACGGTCGGAGCGGTCGACACGGGCGCCACCGACGCCTTCTCGCACAGCAACGAGTCCGCCACGGCCGGCTCGTACAAGGTCGGCCTCGGCAACGGGGTGACCACCGAACTGACCGCCACGCCCCGCAGCGGCATGGCGCGCTTCACCTTCCCGGCGAGCAAACAGGCCAATCTGGTCCTCAAGCTCGCCGGCAGCCAGAGCACCGCGTCCAACACCCAGTTCACGAAGGTCTCCGCCACCGAGGTCAGCGGGCAGGTGACCAGCGGCCACTTCTGCGGTGCCGGCAACACCTACACCGTCTACTTCGACATGACCTTCAACCGGCCCTTCACCACCCAGGGCACCTCGGCCGCGCCCGCCGCCAAAACCCCCTCCGCCACCCCGCACCTGTCCAAGAACGCGCCGGAGACGCCCAACAAGCCACGACTGCACGGTGCTACGCCCACATCCCCGGCGACCGGGAAGGCCGTCGCACCAAGGGCGGCGGCCTCCAACGGGTACGTCACCTTCGACACCACGTCCGACCACGTCGTGCAGGCCAAGGTCGGCATCTCGTACGTGTCGGCGGCCGGTGCCGTCGCCAACCGCACCGCCGAGAACCCCGGCTGGAACTTCGACGCCACCCGTGATGCCGCCAAGAGCGCCTGGACCACGCTGCTGGGCAGGGCACGCATCTCGGGCGGCACCACTGACCAGCAGACACAGTTCTACACCGCGCTCTACCACTCCCTGCTGCACCCGAACGTGATCAGCGACACCGACGGCCGCTACCCCGGCTTCGACGGCACCACGCACACCGTCGACTCCGGCCACGCGGCGGCCTACGCCAACTACTCCGGCTGGGACATCTACCGCACCCAGGCCCAGCTCGAAGCCCTGATCGCACCGCAGGTCGCGTCCGACACGGCGCAGTCGATGGTCGACGACTACGCGCAGACCGGCCGCTTCCCCAAGTGGTCCGAGAACAACGGCGAGTCGTACGTGATGGTCGGTGACCCCGGCGCCGCGATCATCGCCGACTACTACGCCTTCGGAGCGCGGAACTTCGACACCGCCGCCGCCCTGAAGGACATGATCGCCGAGGCGAGCAAGCCCAACAACAACCGCCCCGGACTGAACTACCTGTCGAAGCCCGGCTATATGCCGCACGACGGAAGCTACGGCTGCTGCAACTTCTACGGCCCGGTGGCCACCACCCTGGAGTACGACACCGCCGACTTCGCCCTCTCCGCGTTCGCCGGGGCGCTGGGTGACAAGACCACGCAGCAGACGTACGCCGATCGCGCGCAGGACTGGCGCAACGTGCTGAACCCGGCATCCGGGTTCGTCCAGCCGCGCAACGCCGACGGCACCTGGACCGGTGGCTTCGACCCCACCAGCGGTACCGACATGGTGGAGGCGGACTCCTGGATCTACACCGGCATGGTGCCGTTCAACGTGGCCGGACTGTCCCAGGCCAAGGGCGGCAACGCCGCCATGAACGACTACCTGGACACCGTGCTGCGCAGCTACACCGGTGCCAACGGCTACGCCTGGGTCGGCAATGAGCCCAGCATCGAGCTGCCGTGGGAGTACGACTACACCGGGCAGCCGTACAAGACGCAGGCCACCGTCCGCCGTGTCCAGGACCAGATCTGGTCGAACACCCCCGGCGGGCTGGCCGACGGCAACGACGACCTCGGCGCGATGAGCGCCTGGTACGTGTGGTCCGCGCTGGGCATGTACCCGATGACGCCGGGCACCTCCGACCTCGCCCTCGGCTCCCCGCTGTTCCCGCGGGCCGACATCACCCTGCCGTCCGGCAAGACCCTCACCGTGACCGGTGCGGGCGCCGCCGACAACGCCCCCTACGTGCAGTCGGCGACGTTCGGCGGCTCGGCCTGGAACAACGCCTACGCTCCCGGTTCCGCCCTCACCGCGGGCGGCACCCTCGCGTACACGCTGGGCACCACGGCCAACACCTCCTGGGCGTCCGCCCCCAGCCAGGCGCCTCCCTCCTACGGCGGCTCCCTCGCCCCTCCGTCCCGCCCGCGCATCGGAGCGGTCACCTCGGGGGTGTCCTCGTCCCTGTGCCTGGACGCCGCCAACTCCGGTACGGCCGACGGCACACACGTCCAGATCTGGGGATGTGACGGCACCTACGCCCAGGACTGGACGATCGCCGGCGACGGCACGATCCGTACCCTCGGCAAGTGCCTGGACGCGTCCAACAGCGGGACCAGCAACGGCACCCCGGTCCAACTGTGGACATGCAACGGCACCGGCGCCCAGCAGTGGAAGGCCGGTACCGGCGGCTCCCTGGTCAACACGCACTCCGGTCTCTGCCTGGACGACCCCGACTCCTCCACCACCGAGGGCACACAACTACAGCTGTACACCTGCAACGCCACCGGCGCCCAGAAGTGGGGACTGCCCACCTGACGGCCCTGCCCCGCGGTGCCGACGGCTCTCGGCCGGCACCGCGGGGACCGTCCGGCAGACGAGTTCGCGGCGCGGCCCGGCATGAGTGATCCAGAGCGGATCGTCAGCATCACCCAAGTCGGCCATGACGCGTCCGAGCGGGCCATGACCGGACTGGGGATGCGTCTGGTCCGTGAGACCGTCAATCCCGCCGGTGGTCGGCGCGTACGCGTCTTCGAGTTGGCGCCGGACCAGTACGTCACCACCACTCGTTGACGGCGGCACCGGGACGCCAAGCCTCGTAGCGGACCACGACGCCCGGCCGGCCGCTGCCGTGCACCAGCTCGTCAGCGGTACGCGCGGTCCTGCATGCGGGCGCGCAGCAGCAGCGCGATCCAGCTACGGTACGGGCGCCAGGTCTCGGCGAGCGCCGCGAGGCGGCCCGGATCGTCGGCGGTGGCTGCGTCGAGGCCGTACTCGGTGGCCGTGGCGCGGTGGACGCGAGGTTCGCAGGCGGGGAAGACGTCGGGGTGGCCCGCACCCCGGATGAGGATCAGCTCGGCGGAGAACGGGCCGATGCCTGGAAGTTCCTGGAGTGCTTTCAGCGCGTCGTCGGCGCTCCGGGCGCGCAGGGAGGCGGCGTCGAGGTGTCCGTCGAGGGTCGCTTCGGCCAGGGCGTGGAGACGCTCGACCTTGACGTCGGTCAAGCCCGGGATGTCGTCCAGGCGGCGCAGGTCGTCCGGGACGGGGAAGGCATGGAGGGTCTGTCCCGCGACCAGGACGGGCCGACCGTGGTCGCGGGCGATCCGGGCCTTGACGGCGGCGGCCTGTGACCTGCGGATGCGGTTGCCGATGATCGCCCAGGCGGCGGCCTCGTAGGGCGAGTGGAAGCAGACCGGGCGCAGACCGGGGAATTCGGCTTGCAGGCTCGCGACCACCGGGTCGTGTGCACCGAGCGCCGGGAAACCGGAGCCGTCGACGTCCAGGGACAGGATGCGCGCGACTTGCGCGCGGGCGGCCGCCCACTCCGCCTCGCCGGGGTCGATCGGTCCGCCGTCGCCCGGGTGGAGGGTGAGGTCGGCGGTGACCGGGCCGGTACCACCTGCCGCAGCCTGCTTCTGCCGCAGGGCGCAGCCGATGACGTGGTGGTTGTCGTCAGCGGGGAAGGCCAGACGCAGTACGTCGTCGTCGGCGTGGTCGTAGGAGGCGGGGGTGAAGCCCTCCAGGAACCGGATGGAGGCGGCCAGCGAGAAGGGGCCCTGGGGGACGAAGGACGCGGCGGTCACAGTCGAACCCCGCGAACGGCCAGAGCGTGGACGTCGGGTCCGTCAATGCCGGTGGGCATCAGTGTCTCCTTCTCTCATTGTCAGCACTTTGACAAGGTCGACGCTAGTCCCACGTCCCCCAGGTGTCAAAGTCCTGACATTCGAGATGCTTCGCACGTGATCGTCTGGTGTCACCTGTGCGGTTCGAGGGGACTGGATCTGTTCCAAGACATTGATCACATTGATCACTCCGGGAGGAGATCACCAGTGAACTGGACACTCGGCGAGGAATTCGAGACACCCGACGGGGTGGTGCGGTGGAGCGCCCTCGGGAGCGGAGACCCGGTCGTGCTGGTGCACGGCACACCGTATTCCTCCTACCTCTGGCGGGACATCGCTCCAGCGCTCGCCCGCACCCGCAGGGTCTTCGTCTTCGACCACCTCGGCTTCGGCCAGTCGGACCAGCGCGAGGGCCAGGATCTCAGCCTGGCGGCGCACGCCAGGACCTTCGCCCGGCTCCTCGACCACTGGGACCTGTCCGGCCCCAGCGTCGTCGCCCACGACATCGGCGGCGCCGTGGCACTGCGGACCCTGCTGCTGGAGGAGAGGAGTTACCGGGACCTGACCCTCTTCGACGCCGTCAGCGGCGGTGAGTGGGAGCGCGGGCTCTTCCAGCTCATCCTGGAGCACGCGGACGTCTTCCGGCAGCTCCCGGACTACGCGCACGAAGCGCTGGTCGCCGCCCACATACGGCACGCCACGCACGTCGGCCTCCGGCCGGAAGTCCTCGACGCGTTCCTCGCGCCGTGGCGGGGAGCCGAGGGGCAGGCCGCGTTCTACCGCCAGTACCGCCAGATCAGGCAGACGGACACCGCGGCGTACGAGCACCTGCTGAGCGGGATGTCGCTTCCGGTACGTCTCGTCTGGGGCCGCGAGGACCGCATCCTCCCCCCGGAGTACGCCCACTGGCTGCACGAGCGCGTCCCGCACGCCGAGTTGCACTGGATCGAGGGTGCGGGCCATCTTCTCCAGGAAGACGCACCGGGGCAACTGATGGCTTGCCTCACCGGGATTTTCCCCGGCCAGTGATGGTGACCGGGGGGGGGCGGACGAACCCGGAAAACGCTCCGGCGGGGCCGTGTTGCGGCAGTTCGCCTCCGAAGAGTGCCGAAGATTGAGCTGTCGGCCGGCGGCCACCATGGAACGGGGGTTCTCCGGGTAGGTGTCTGACAGCGGTCTTCTCCGCGTGAGGCAGGCAGCCGGGACGGCACATGGTCGGCGGGCCGGTGGCGTACGTCAAGGAGGTGGGCGATGGGTTGGTGGGTGTGGCTGGTCGCAGCCGTGATCGTGATCGCTGTGCTGTTCGGTTCCGTGCTGGCGGTGCAGGCGCGCAGGCGCCGCGGCCGCGTGATCGTGGTGCGGCGGAACCGTTCCGCAGGGCGGAGGATGTGATGGCGGAACTCTTCACGGGTGCGGAGCTGACCGGGCGGCCGGTGGTGACGCTGGACGGTGAGGCCGTCGCCCAGATCAAGGACACCGTCGTCGACGCGCTCGGCGGAAGGGTCGCCGGGTTCACGCTGGCGGGAAGGGGCCTGTTCGCCGGTCCCCTGCGCCGGAGCCTGCCCTGGACGGGCGTCCACGCTCTGGGACCGGCCGCGGTGATGATCCCGACCGCCGAAGTACTCGTCGAGCCGGCCGCCATCGCCTCGGCCACCGAGGCGTCCCACGGCCGGCTCCACGGCGCCACGGTGCTCACCGATCGTGGTGTGGCCGTGGGCACCGTGCTGGACGTCGTCATCGCGTCAGGCGGCAGCGGGCTCCTGGTCGGTGTGGAGATCGCCTCCACCGAGGCCCTGCGCAAGAGCGAGCGCACGCTCTACCTGGCCCTGCGCGGCGAACCGGCCATGACCGGCGACACACTGGTGATCCCGGAAGAGGACACCTGTCATGTCGCCGAGAACCTGACCGAGTTCGCCCACGTCCTCGCCCGGATGGGTACGGCCGACCCGTTCACCCCGAGGAGTACGGAGAAACGACTGTGACGATGGTCCTGAGCACGACCCTCGGCCGAAACGTCATCGACGTCGGGGACGCCCGCCGTCTCGGCACGGTCCAGAGCCTCGTGGTGGACGCGCGGCGCACCCGGATCACCGCTCTGCGCCTGCACGGCGCGAAGTCCGGTGCCGGCCTGATCGCGTGGGCCGACCTCCAGGCGGTGGGGCCGGACGCGGTCATCGTGGACGCCGCCCGGACCACACCGGTCACGGTGACCGACCGGGAAGAGGAGGAGTTGCTGGGCAAACGGCTGCTGACCGAACTCGGTGAGGACATCGGCACGTTGGACGACCTGTCCTTCCATCCGGACAGCGGCCTCATCCACACCCTCTTCACCAGCCACGGCCACCAGCTCGCCGGCAGCCGGCTCCTGGGCGCGGGATCGTACGCCGTCGTCGTGCGCGGCCTCCCACCCGAGGCACCCAAGGCACCCGAGGTACGTGAGACTTCGCCGCGTTGACCGTCAGGCTCCGCCGCTTCGACCGTCGCCGCGTCAGGCCGCAGGCGCCGTCGCTCGCCGTGGCGGGCGCGGCGCCGGGCCGTCCTCGGCAGCGGCCTGTCCCGCGCCGCCCTCAGCGCCTGCGGCCGCGGACCGCCCAACCGGTCCCCACACCCGCGAGATGCAGGGCGAGCAGGATGAGGCCGAGGAGCATGATGTTGGTCGAGGTGAAGGTGTGGTTCGTCGAGATGTCAGCCGCGTTGATCAGAAAGGAGATGAAGAACAGGACCGCGGAGGCGATGGCCAGCATGATGTGCGTCCTTCCGGTCGGGCGTCGCGAGTCGAATCCGCAGCCGACAGGCTGCCGTGCAGTGCGGATGCCCCGGAGTCGGTGTTCGACGCGCATTCGTCCCCTCTCAGCGACGTGAAGCCAACCGCTCGCCGCACCGCCCCGGGCCCGGCGGGGCCGGGCAGCGGGGCGGTGATGACGGCCGGCTCAGTGTTCGGCCACGAAGACGTGCGCGGCGGTCGGCGTGGGCACTTCGACGGTCGCCCGGCCGGTACCGACCGTGACGCCGCCGGGCGACGACGTCACACTCACGACCGTGCCGGGGCGCACCCCGGCGTACCGCAGGGCGTACATCAGCCGTGAGTCGGTCTGTGCCGGCTCTCCGATACGGCGTACGACCGCGTTCACACCGTCCGGACCGGTCTCCATGTCGCTGAGGCTGACCGTGGTGCCGTCGAAGCCTGGCTCCACGGTGTCGTCCCCACCGAGGCCGACACCGGGACCGGGACCGACGCCGGAGCCAGGACCGAGTTCCGCCAGGCCCGGGATCGGGTTGCCGTACGGTGAGTGCGTCGGGTGCCGCAGCAGGTGCAGGACGCGGCGTTCGACGGCCTCGCTCATGACGTGTTCCCAACGGCAGGCTTCGGTGTGGACCTCCTCCCATTCCAGGCCGATCACGTCGAGGAGCAGGCACTCCGCGAGCCGGTGCTTGCGCAGGACGCGTACGGCCGTCCGGCGGCCCTCGTCGGTCAGTTCGAGGTGCCGGTCGCCGGCCACGCGCAGCAGGCCGTCGCGTTCCATGCGGGCCACGGTCTGGCTGACCGTCGGACCGCTCTGGTCCAGGCGCTCGGCGATGCGGGCGCGCAGCGGGACCACGCCTTCCTCCTCGAGTTCGAGGAGGATGCGCAGATACCTCTCGGTGGTGTCTATGAGCCGGGACATGCCCGTGGTCAGGCGGGCGTCTCGGCGGTGGCGGTCAGCACCGCCCGGCCGAGGATGTGACCGGCCATGGTGAAGCCGAAGACGGCCGGGGTGGCGTCGGCGGGGACCCCGATGGCGGCGACGTCGAGGGCGTGCACCACGACGAAGTAGCGGTGGGGGCCGTGTCCGGCCGGCGGGGCGGCGCCCATGTAGCGGGCCAGCCGCATGTCGTTGGGCAGTTGGAAGGCCCCTTCGGGCAGGGTCGAGCCGGTCTCGTCGCCGGCGCCCTCGGGCAGCTCGGTGACCGTGGCGGGGATGTCGGCGACCGCCCAGTGCCAGAAGCCGGAGCCGGTGGGGGCGTCGGGGTCGTACACGGTGACGGCGTAGCTCTTGGTGCCGTCGGGTGCGCCGCTCCAGGACAGCTGCGGGGAGATGTCCTTCCCGCCGGGCAGGCCGGAGGCGTGCTGCTCGGACGGCCAGGCGGCCCCGTCGGTGACGGTGGTGCTGGTGACGGTGAAGGACGCCGCCTCCGGGAGGCGGGCGAAGGGGTCGTTGGCGCTCATCGCGGTGTTCCTTTCAGGGCTGTGCTGGGGTGGCGGTGCGGGCGACGTCCGGGGCCGCGGGCCGCGGGGTCGACAGCCGGGCACTACGGCAAAACCCACCGAGTCGGGGCCGTCGCGTCTTCCGATCACCACCGAATCGACAGTAACACAGATAATCGATTATTCGAGGGATCGTCTACACTGAGGCTCATGACTGGTACGGCTCAGCCCTCACCCCCCTCCGGAAAGCAGATGCTCTCCGAGCAGGTCTACGCACAGCTGCGGGACGCGATCCTGCGCGGCGACCACGCCCCCGGCGACGCCCTCAAGCCGCAAGTCCTCGCCAAGGAGCAGGGCGTGAGCCTGGCCGTGGTGCGCGAGGCACTCGTGCGGCTGGTCGGCGAGGGCTTCGCCGACCGGCTGCCCAACCGCGGCTTCGCCGTCCCGGCCTTCTCCGACCACCGCTGGCAGCAGATCGCGGAGGCGCGCCGGACCATCGAGCCGGTCATGCTGCGCATGTCCATCGAGCGCGGCGATGTCGACTGGGAGGCCCGCGTACGCGCCGCCCACCACCGCCTGGTCCGCACTCCGGTGCACGCGCCGGAGGAAGGCGAGTACTACAGCAGTGCGTGGTCCGAGGCCCACCGCCTCTTCCACCGCACCCTTCTGGAGGGCTGCGGCAACCCCGTCCTGCTGGAGACCTTCGACCGGATGTGGACCGCCAGCGAGCTGACCCGCCGCTGGTCGGCGCACCGCGATCCCGACCGGGACGGCGCCCTGGAGCACCGCCGGCTGGAGGAGGCGGCACTCGCCCGCGACGCCGACACCGCGGCCGAGGTCCTGGCCCTGCACCTCACCCAGACGGCGGACGTCCTGACCGCCGCGCCTTCCTCCAGCCTGTGACGCCCGCGAACTGATCCCCCACACTCCTCTCCCCCACGGCGGGCGGGACGGCTCCGCAGGCCTGTTCAACCGCCGTGCGGCGAGCCTGGGTTCGCGCCGTGACCTGCCCCACGCCAGTCGCATGTCAGGTCCGGGCCCGGCGGCCGCGCTCCGCCGCGGACCGGGCACACCGGCGCCAGGCCACCGAGCGGTTCCGCACCGCCGCGGCCGGCGGTGACGTCAACGCCCTGATGGAGCTGCTCTCCCTCCGAGTACGGTTCACGGCATCGGAACGCGGCAAGCGGGTCCCGTACGACCGGCCTTCGGGGCTATGCCGCGCCGCCGGTCGCAGCCAGGCCGATGAGTTCCAGTTCCTCCGCCGAGAGCCGCAGTGCGCCGACCGCCATGTTCTGCGCGAGGTGGTCCGGGTCGCCGGTCCCGGGGATGGCCAGCACATGGGGGCCCTGGTGCAGGGTCCAGGCCAGCCGGACCTGGGCCGGGGAGACCCGGCGCGCCCGGGCGACGGCGCGCACCTCCTCCCCGTCCTCGGCCACCGGACCCGCCTCCCGCCCGGGTCCGGCGATCGCGAAGAACGGGACGAAGGCGATGCCGAGTTCGCCGCAGTGGTGCAGCAGGGCCTGGTCGTCGCTCGACGCGCCGACTCCGTACGGGTTCTGCACGCAGGCGACGGGGGCGATGGCGCGGGCCTCGGTCAATTGGGCGGCGGTGACATGGGAGACGCCCAGGTGCCGGATCAGTCCGGCATCGCGCAGTTCCGCCAGCGCTGCGAAGTGGTCGCTGATCGCTCGTGTCCGCCGACTCGGCGGCACCCGCAGGTTCACCACGTCCAGGTGATCCCGGCCGAGTTGCCGCAGGTTCTCCTCCACCTGGCCACGCAGCTGCTCCGGTGTGGCCCACCACCACGCGCCCGAGGCGTCGCGGCCCGGCCAGACCTTGGTCGCGATGACGAGGTCCTCCGGGTACGGCGCCAGTGCCCGGTTGATCAGCTCGTTCGCGGAACGTGTCGTCGAGAAGTAGTAGGCGGCCGTGTCGATGTGGTTCGCACCCAGCTCGACCGCTCGCCGGAGCAGGGCGATCGACTGCTCCCGGTCGCGCGGGACACCTCTGTCGAAGGGCGCGGTACCGGTCAGGCGCATCGCGCCGAACCCGAGGCGGTTGACGGTCAGATCACCGAGTCGCCATGTACCGGCGGCTGCGGCGGTGTTCGTTCGCTGACTCATGAAAGAGGCTCCTCACTACGGGGGGGGGCGGGGCGGACATGCGACGGTTCGTCACGGGACGCACGCGCTGGCTTGCCGGCCACCTTCCTGACTGCCCGCCAGGTGGCTGCGGTGCTGCGGCACGGTCGCATCCGCACCGGTGCTCGGGTCGCGCTCGCCCGGGCATGAAAAAAGCCTCCTCGGCGGATCGTGGTCCGCGCCGAGAAGGCTTACGTGTGTCGGCACTATAGCAGCTTCTACCAGCACTGGATCGGCCGCGTCGCGACACGGCGTCCGTCGGCGTCCAGCAGGTGGCCCATGCGTTTGACGGTGCGGACGCCGATGACCCGGTCGGTGATCTCCAGGGACGGCAGCCGGGCGTGCATCGCCGTCTCGTGGTGCTGTACGGCTCCGATGCTCGGCAGCCAGTAGGTGGCGAGGAGGTTGGCGCCGCCGGTGACGGCGGCGACCAGCCGGCAGCCGGGCAGGGTCGCCAGGGTACGGTGCAGGCCGTTGGCGTCCCTGACCGGTGCGCGGCCGCGGAAGGTCACGCTCACCGGGAGTCCCGTCAGGTGCCGGGCCATGTCGCAGCGGAACGCGACCGTTCCCGAGCGGGTGAGTCCGCCGAGCCGGCGCCGGACGGTCGCGGCGCTGGTGCCCAGGCGCTCGGCCAGCGCGGCCAGTCCGAGGCGACCGTCGTGGGCCAGGGCCTCCAGCAGTTCCCGGTCGATGTCCCCGAGCGCGGCCCTGGACCGCTCGCCGCCCTGGTCCGTCCGGTCGGGACGGGCCAGGGCGGAGAGCTGGGCGGAGTCCAGGGAACCGAGCCGCCACCGGCTGCCCTCCGTGTACAGCGAGGTCGCGAACAGGCATTCCACCGCCGTCACGCCGGGCAGCCGGGCCAGGTGTTCGTCGATGAACCGGTGCACCCCGGCCATATCTCGCGCCAGTACGTCCAGCAGCAGGTCGGCGCCGCCCGGAGCGGTCAGTTCGACGGTGGCCGCCTCGTCCAGCCCGGCGATCCGTGCGGCCAGGGCCTCCCGTGCCGCGGGCCGGCACTTGACGAGGACGAACGCGCTGCACCGGGTCCGGGAGAAGGCCGGGCCGGGTACGGCGGACAGCCATGCCAGCCCTTCCCCGGTCAGTCGCTCCCAGCGGCGGGCCAGGGTCACCGCCGTCACTCCCAGCGACGGCGCCAGGTCGGTCCACGCGGCACGCGGCTGGATCTGCAGGGCGTGCACGAGGGCGAGGTCCAGTTCGGTGGTGCTGCCCGATTCCTTCATCATGCTCGGCTCTCCCGCACGATTCTCCCGAAGTCGGCGACCGGTTCCGTCGGCGCTCGCACTGTAGTCACCACTTCGTGCCCCGGCCAAGAGCAAGGGCAGCGGGCAGGGGCACCGGGCGAGGGAAGAGGGTGAGACGATGACGCGTGCCATCGACCGTGGCCGAGGGCTGCTCGCGGTCATGACGTTGATCGTGGTCTGCAGCGGAGTGGTCCAGGGATATCTGACGCCGCTGCTGCCGGCGGTGGGTGACCGCGTCGGGATCGGCGGGGTGGGGCAGAGCAACCTGTACCTGCTGTCGCAGCTCGCGTTCGCGGTGCTGACCCCGCTGCTGTCCCGGTGGGGTGACATCTGGGGGCACCGGCGGCTGCTGCGGATCGCGGTCGCCATGGTGGCGGCCGGTTCGCTGCTGATCGCCGTGCGTCCGACGACCGCCACGCTCGCGGTGGGCATGGTGCTCCAGGGCGCTGTCGTGGGCTTCTTCCCGCTGCTCGCCGGAATCCTGCGGTCCCGTGCCCCGGAACACGGCCGCACGGGAATGTCGGTGCTCGTCGGCGTACTGCTGCTGTCCATCGGCACCGGCGGCCTCGTCGCCGGCTCGCTGAGCGAGGAGCACGCCCTCGCGGGCCTGTGGACCGCGGTCCCCTTCGGTGTGCTGGCGCTCGCGGCGGCGTTCGCCCTGCCCGCCGGAACCGCGCCGCGCGCGGGCCGCTTCAACGCGCCGGCCGCCGTCCTGCTGACCCTCGGGCTGGGCGCGCTGATCCTGCTGCTCACCGAGGGCGGCTCCTGGGGATGGCTGTCGGTGCCCTCCGCGCTCGGCGCGGTGGCCGCGACGGTCCTCCTCGCCCTGTGGGTGAGGGTGGAACACCGGTCGGACCACCCGCTGGTGAACCTCTCCCTGCTGCGCAATCCGCGGCTCAGGCTCGTCAGCGCGCACACCTTCTGTGCCGCGTTCGGCGCCATCGGCTTCCTCGGCGCCAACGCCGTCTTCCTCGGCGCGCGGCCGGACGGTGACGGCTACGGGATGGGCCTGGGGACACAGGCCATCGCGCTGGTGTCGCTGGCGATGGTGACCGCGGGCTTCTGCGGGTCCACGGCGTCGCCGAGGCTGGCCCGTCGCGTCGGCGACCGGGCCATGATGGTCGTCACCGGCTGTCTCGGTGCGCTGGGCTTCCTGTCGCTGACGCTGTTCCACGACACGCTGCCGCAGTACCTCGTCGGCGCCCTGCTGGTGGGTGCGGCGACCGGGATGTTCGAAGCGGTCACCCGGACCATGTCGGTGGAGGTGGTCGAGGAGACGGAGACGGCCCTGTCCGTCGGCATCAACGAGCTGGCGCTCTCCCTCGGGGCGGCGATCGGTGCCGCGCTGATCAGCGCGCTGTTCGCCGGTCATCCCGGACCCGGCGGCGGTGTGGCCGGGCCGGGTTACCTGTGGGCGTGGGGGGTCTGTGCGGCGGTGGCGCTGGGCGGGGCACTGCTCGGCCTGCCGTTCCGCGACGGACCGCGCGAGCGCGGTGACGGACGGCGCCCGGCCACGCCGGCCCCCGGACTCGCCCCCGCCGAGGAGGCGGCATGACGCGCGAACGCACGGACACCTCGCAAAAGGACGCCCTCACGGCCGTCACGGCCGCCGTCGAATCCTGGCGGGGGGACCTGATCGGCCTGAGCCACAGCCTGCACGCGGAACCGGAGACCGCGCTGCGCGAGCACCGGTCGGCCGCGAAGATCGCCTCCCTCCTGGGGAACGCGGGCTTCCAGGTGACCCGGGGCGCGGCCGGGCTGCCGACCGCTCTCGTCGCCACCTACGGCACGGGCGAACTGGTGATCGCGCTGTGCGCCGAGTACGACGCGCTGCCGGGCATCGGGCATGCCTGCGGGCACAACGTCAACGGCGCGGTGGCCGTGGGCGCGGCCCTGGCCCTGGCGGCCGTCGCGGACACCGTCGGGATCACCGTGAAACTGGTGGGCACCCCGGCCGAGGAGGACATCGGGGGCAAGGTGCCGCTCCTGGAAGCGGGCGTGTTCGACGACGCCGCCGCGGCGATGATGGTGCACGCGGCCCCGGAGGACTCGGTCGGCGCCTCCTCGCTCGCCGTCGGCGCCTGGGACGTCACCTACCGCGGCACCCCGGCCCATGCCGCGCTCGCCCCCTGGGAGGGAGTGAACGCGCTCGACGCCGTGGCCTTGGCGCACACGGCCGTCGCCATGCTGCGCCAGCAGTTGCCGCCCGGCACCCTGGTCCACGACGTGGTCCGCGAGGCGGGGCACGCGGTCAACGTCATCCCCGAGCTGGCGCGGGCCCGCTACGAGGTGCGCGCCCGCACCCTGGACGACCTCGTCGCCGCCCGCAGCCGGGTCCGGGCCTGCCTGGAGGCGGGCGCCCTGGCCACCGGAGCGGCCCTCGAACTCGTCCCGCACGGCTATGACTTCGCCGAGCTGCGCCAGGACCCGTTCCTGACCTCCGCCTACCTCCGGGCCGCCCGCGCCCTGGGCCGCGAACCGGTTCCCCGGCACGGCGAGTTGACGGCCTCCACCGACATGGGCAACGTCTCCCACGCCGTACCGTCACTGCACCCGTGCATCGGCTACGACACCGGCGGCGCCCTCCAGCACACCGCGGACTTCACCCGGTACGGGAACGGTCCCGGCGCCGACCGGGCCGTCCTGGACGGCGCGACCGCCCTCGCCCATGTCTCGGTGGAGCTGGCCACCGATCCCCGACAGCGGGCGGAGTTCCTCCGGCGGGTGGCCGGGCGCCGGGCCACCCCCGCCACCGCCCGGCCGGAGCCGCGCAGCCCTGCGGGACTCGACACCCCGTAGGGGCCGGCCCTGCCCCCGGCCGCCGAGGTCCCGAGGACGGCGGCCGGGTGGGAGGCGTGGACGGCGGCCGAGGCCCCGAGGGCGGTGACCGGGTCGGAGTCGTAGACGGCGGCGGCCCGCAGAACGTACGGGCCTCCCCCGGGTCGCCCGAGACGTGGCCGCTGCCTGCCGCATGGGCAGCGACGTGGCCGCGGCCTGCTGCATTGGCAGCACCGAGATCACCGGGTCGGGGGAACAAAACACCGGCTGCCGAGCCGGACCCCCCGAGAAGGTGTGACCATCACGCAGAGATGACCCGGCGACTCCGGCCGGTCACGACCGCACCAGGAGGACCCACCGATGGACCTGACCGTGAAGCACCTCTTCCGCGTCGCCGCGGCGATCGCCATAGCCGCGCCGGCCCTGCTCGGCACCGCCGCCTCCCCCGCAGCCGCTGCCGTCGAACGGGCGCATTGCGACCGCGCCCAGCAGGACATGTGGGACGACGGGCCCAGCCGCACCATCACCGCCCATCGGTGCGGCATCCCGTCCCACGGGAGACGCTGGTACACCGTCGAGATCGACACCCTCGTGCAGACCCACCACAAGGGCGACTCCCTGGACGGACCAGCCGACCGGACCAAGACCCTGCACCGCATGACCATCAGGTGCCTCGGCCACACCTCCGACGAGGACGCCGACGCCGACACCGGCGCCCACACCGGCGCCGACGCCGACGCGGTCATCTGGTTCGGCTGCCCGCCCCTCTGACGCCACGGGCCGACGGTCCGGGGCCGGCCCGGGACGCCGCGCCGGGACCGGCCCGGGACGCCGCGCCGGGACCGGGTTGGCATGAGCATCCGGTCGGGCGCACCATGGACGGTGAGACGGGCGATGAGGCTCGCCCTTGACCGCACGTCCTGTGCTGATGGCCTCTGCGAGCACCGGCCGCCGCCCTGGCGGCCCGGCCACGGAGGCGCCACGGATGTACGTGTACACGATGCGCAAGGCCCGCATGGCCCATGGTGACAAGGTCGTCCTCGACGACGTCACCCTGTCCTTCCTGCCGGGCGCCAAGATCGGGGTGGTGGGTCCCAACGGCATGGGCAAGTCCACCGTGCTGCGGATCATGGCGGGGCTGGAGCGGCCCACGAACGGGGACGCGTTCCCGGCTCCCGGCATCAGCGTCGGCATCCTGGAACAGGAACCGTCGCTCGACGACACGACGACCGTCCAGGGCAACGTCGAGGAGGGCGTGGCGGAGGTCCGCGGCGCGCTGCACCGGTACGAGGAGGTCACCGCCCGTCTCGGTGCGGCCGGCGGCGAGGAGACGCAGCGGCTTCTCGACGAACTCGGCTCCCTCCAGGAATCTCTCGACCACGCCGGTGCCTGGGATCTCGACTCCCGGCTCGACCAGGCCATGGACGCGCTGCGCTGCCCGCCACCGGACGCTCCCGTGCGCGACCTGTCGGGCGGCGAGCGCCGCCGCGTCGCGCTGTGCCGGCTGCTGCTGTCCCAGCCGGACCTGCTCCTGCTGGACGAGCCCACCAACCACCTGGACGCCGAGTCGGTGGCCTGGCTGGAACAGCACCTGGCGGACTACCCGGGCACGGTCGTGGCCGTCACCCACGACCGCTATTTCCTGGACAACGTCGCCCAGTGGATCCTGGAGATCGACCGCGGCCACGCCTACCCGTACGAAGGGAACTACTCGACCTACCTGGAGACGAAGGCGGCGCGCTTGCGGGTGGAGGGCCGCAAGGACGCCAAACGGCAGAAGCGGCTGGCCGACGAGCTGGCCTGGGTGCGCTCAGGTGCCAAGGGCCGGCAGGCCAAGTCCAAGGCCCGGGTGCAGCGGTACGAGGAGCTGGCGGCCGAGGCGGCCCGGGCCCGGAAGCTGGACTTCGAGGAGATCCAGATCCCGCCGGGACCGCGGCTGGGCGGCCTGGTCCTCGAAGCGGACCGTGTCACCAAGGGCTTCGGCGAGCGGCTGCTGATGGAGGATCTGTCCTTCTCCCTGCCGCGCGGCGGCCTGGTCGGTGTCGTCGGCCCCAACGGGGTGGGCAAGTCCACCCTGTTCAAGATGATCGTCGGCGAGGAGCAGCCGGACGACGGTGTGTTGCGGCTCGGCGGCACAGTGAAGATCTCCTACGTCGACCAGAACCGCACCGGCCTGGAGCCGGACCGTACGGTGTGGGAGGCCGTTTCCGGCGGCCTGGACCACATCCGGGTCGGGGACATCGACATGCCCTCGCGCGCCTACGTGGCCACCTTCGGCTTCAAGGGCCCCGATCAGCAGAAGCCCGTGGGGGTGATGTCAGGAGGGGAGCGCAACCGGCTCAACCTCGCCCTGACCCTGAAGCAGGGCGGCAATCTGCTGCTGCTGGACGAGCCCACCAACGACCTGGACGTCGAGACGCTGGCGTCGCTGGAGAACGCGCTGCTCGACTTCCCGGGTTGCGCGGTCATCACCGCCCACGACAGGTGGTTCCTGGACCGCATCGCCACGCATGTGCTCGCCTGGGAGGGCGGCGCCAACTGGTTCTGGTTCGAAGGCAACTTCGCCGACTACGAGGCCAACAAGCTGCGGCGGCTCGGCCCGGAGGCGACCCGCCCGCACCGGGTCACCCACCGCCGGCTGGTGCGCGGCTGAGCCCGCCACCGACGGGAGCCTGCCATGACAGACCTCGATCACGAGGCGGTCGCTGCGGTGCGCACGGCCCAGCTCACCGTCGTCAACGCGAAATGGCGCATCTGCGAGGAGCAGGCCGTCGCACGGCTGGCCGGCACGGCCGGCCTGGCGTGCACCCCGCTGTTCCCCGGGCACCGGGTCATCCAGGTGGTGGCCTGCGACGGCAGGCTGCTCGGCCGGACCCGGCGCCACGACGACGGCCGTACCGCCCGCTGGGTCGCTGTTCCCGCCGGCACGGCCCGCGAGATCGGTGCCTACCGCACCCCGCACGCGGCTGCCCGCGCTCTGGCCCGCCGGGACGGGACACGCCGCCTGCGCGTGACCGACTGTCCGGCCCAGGACCCGGTTCCCCGGGAGTCGCGTCGCACACCCGGTCACGACAAGTAGGGAGACGACTGTGCCCACAAGCCCCGAACTCGCCGGGATCCACCGCCGGCTGTCCGCCCTCACGGCCACCTGTCCGGGCGATGACGACGACCGGCGGGCACTGGGCGCGCTGGCCGACCAGCTGTGCCGGGACCGCTTCCGGGTGCTGGTGGCCGGTGAGGCCAAACGGGGCAAGAGCACCCTGCTCAACGCCCTTCTCGGGCGGGACCTCCTGCCCACGGGCGTGATTCCGGTGACCGCGCTGGCCACCACGGTGCGGCAGGGCACGCCGGAAGCGGTGACCGTGCGTTTCACCGACGGCCGGGTGGAGCGGCACCCGACGGCCGCGCTGGCCGAGTTCGTCACCCAGGCGGCCAATCCCGGCAACAGGCGTGGCGTCACCGAGGTCGTCGTCACCGTGGAGGGCACGCTGCCGGCGCCCGGGGTGGAACTGGTCGACACTCCCGGCACGGGGTCCGTGCACGTCCAGAACACCGACGAGGCCATGGCCACGCTGCGGACCATGGACGCCGCCGTGTTCGTCGTGACGGCCGACCCGCCTGTCTCGGCCGCCGAGCAGGAGCTGCTGCGCAGGGTCGGCGAGGCGTCCGTGCGGACCTTCGTCGTGCTGAACAAAGCCGATCAGCTCGGTGCGGAGGACCTGCGGGAGGCGGTGGCGTTCACCCGGCACGTGGTGGGCGAGGCGCTGGGCCGTACCGTGCCGGTGCTCGTGTGCGCGGCACGCGAGGGCGTACGGCGCGGCGTGGACGAGCTGGCCGCCGCGCTGACCGGATACCTCACCGAACACCGGGACACCGACCTGCTGCGTTCCCTCACCCATCGCACCCGGCAGCTGGCGGCAGGACTGCTGGACGAGGTGCTGCTGGCCCGCGCCGTCGCCGGTCTCGACGCCTCCCGCAGAGACGAGCGGGTGCGGGCGCTGCGGGCCCGGCTGGCCACGCTCGACCAGCGCCGGGAGGAAGCCGCCGACCTCGTCCGCGCCCAGGCCCGCCACATCCTGGCTGAGGTCGACGCCGCCGCCGGGCACGCCGCCCGGGCCCTGACCGCGCAGGTCACCGCGGCCTGGACCACCGCATGGGAGCAGGAGTCGGCCCGGTGGCCGCGCCGGGAGCGCGAGGCCGAGGGCCGACGCCGGCTGGTGGGGCTGACCCGTCCTGCCGTGGACGTCTGGCGCCGTTCGCAGGAGGAGGTGGTGACCGAACGTCTTGCCGCGCTCGACCAGCGCGTCCGCGAACGCCTCGCGCACGACCTGGACACCTTCCGCGACAGCGTGGCCGACCTGCTCGGGGTCGGCCTCGCCCTCCCCCAGGACGGCGGCCCGCTCACGCCGAACCCCCGATTCCGCTACCACTTCTCCGAGGACATCGGTCAGACCGAGCTTCTCGCCGGGTGGGTCCGCCGGAGCCTGCCCGGGAGCGCGGGCCGGGAGCGCGCCCGCGCGCACGTGGCCGACGAGGCGGCTTCCCTCGTCCCCATGCAGGTCGGCCGGGTACGGGCGGACCTGCAAGAACGGCTCGCGGACAGTACGCGGCGGCTGGTGCGGGCCGTGGCCGCCCGGTACGACGCGGTCGCGCACCGCCTCACCTCGGCGCTCGACCAGTCCCAGCGCCGGGGAGCGGCAGCCGACGAGGCCGGCGTACTGGCCGAGCGTGAGCGGATGCTGCGTCAGGTCATCACCGAACTCGGGTCCCCGGGCCAGGCAGCACCGACAACCGGGCATCCTGGAACATCCTGAAAGGCGCCTGGCGCGAGCGTGATCCTGCTGGATCTGGCCCCTCAAGCGACGGCGGCCGTCCGCCGCGCAGGCCGGCTCCCCGTCCTCAACGCCGCAGCGCGCGGGAACCCGGTTCCCTCTCCTCACTCCCGTCGTCCGAAGGCGTGGGCCGGGTGTGGAAGACCTGCTCGTACAGGTCGGCGCCGTGGCTGGTCGGTTGGGGGGCGCCTGTGACCAGGCGGTGTGTGCGTCGGCCGTCGGGGGTGCGCTCGGCCCGCAGGAACACGGTGCCCGAGTGGTGCGCGGGCGACGCGTACAGGCTGCGGGCCAGCTCGTACAGGTGGGTGACACACACGGCTTTCACGCCGGCCTCGGTCAGGGCCCGCAAGACCTGCCGGTTGATCTCCGCGCCCTCCCGCTCATCGGTGGCGGCGAACGACTCGTTGAACAGGACGATGCTGCGTGCGGTGAGCCGGTCGGCGATCCTGTTCATCCGTGCCAGTTCCTCGTCCAGCTTGCCGCTGACCATGTCGGCGTCCTCCTCCCGCCGGAAGTGGGTGAACACCTGGTCACGCGGGTCGGCCGCGAAGGAACCGGCGGTGACGAACATGCCGCTCTGCGCCATGAGATGGGCCAGCCCGAGACCGCGCAGGAAGGTGGACTTGCCGCCCTCGTTGGCACCGGTGACCACCAGCAGGGTGGCACCGTCGGCGTCGACGTCACTGCCGACGACGGGGCGATCGCCGCGCAGCGCGAGGCCCACGTCGTACAGGCCGCGGCAGGTCAGGACGGGAGCCCCCGGGGCGGCGGGAGAGGGCCGGCACACCGGTGCGTCCTTCGCGGCGAGCGCCTCGCGCAGGTCGAGGCAGCCGACGTAGAAGGCCAGTTCGGCACGGAGCATGGCGAAGAAGCTCAGGATGTGGTCGCAGGAACGTGCCAGCGCGTCGGCGGCCAGATCGAGGCCGCGCCCGCGCAACTCACCCAGCGCCTTCGCTCCGGCCTCGTCACGTTCGGGCAGGTGATACGTGTACGCCGCGGGCCCGGACGAGGCGAACAGGTCGCGCCAGCCTCGCTTGTGCGGCGGTTCGCGCAGTACGTGGCCGGTGCCCTTGCAACCGGTGGTCAGCCGGGCGCTGACCAGGACGCCGCCCTTGAAGCGCAGCCGTTCCAAGTGGTCGTGGACGACGGCGAAGTAGTCGTCGCCGAGTTCGCCGGCCAGCATGGCGAAGAACCGGGTGAACCCGTCGGAGCGGAACTCCGCGCCGTGTGCGTCGCCCAGGCGCCGCAGTCGTCGCAGCATCTCGACGAAGAGGTCCATGACGTCGATCGACCGGCTGAGGGACGACTCGGGTGAGCGGATGAAGCTTCCGAGTATCTTCCGTTCCCGGGTGACGGCCTCGGTGGCCAGCGCGTACAGGTCCCGTACCGGGTCCGGCCGGTCCAGGCAGTCGGCCAGCACGTCCTGCCGGTAGCGGATCGCCTCCGGGTCGGTCAGCGGAGACATGAGGACCCGGCGCGCGCACTCGTGGAGGAAGGCGTCGCCGCCGGCCATCGCCGCGTACAGCGTGTCGAGGTCCAGGTCGCGTACGAGGTCGTCCTCCTGCCGGGGAGGCTCCGCGTCCCATGCCAGGTCGCGGTCACAGTGCAGGAGGTGGGTCTTCACGGCCTGATCCGTTCTCTGAGGCGCTGATAGGTGAGTCCGTGGCGTTCGGCCACGGCGACGGCGTGGGAGAGTCCTTCGGACGCCCTGCGCTCGATGCGGAAGGCAGGTGTGGCGGAGGCATCGACGGTGGCGACCATGCTCACGGTGGTCTCGTCCAGTGTGGACAGTTCGTCGACGAAGGTGACGCAGACGCCGATCAGGCCGCGGTCGATGAGCTGTTCCAGGGTGCGGGTGCCGAGCAGGACGGCGTCGTCGAGGGTGGTGGAGGTGAACACCTCGTTGAGGATGACGACACCGGCCGGTGTGGCCCGTTCCACAATGGTGCGGAGGCGGACGAGGTCGTCATGCAGTTTTCCGCTCAGGTCGGTGAGGTTCTCGCCGTGCTCGAAGTGAGTGAACAGCCCTTCGCACAGCAGCAGTCGTGCTTGCCGGCCGGGCACGGGGCAGCCGAGTGCGGCCAGGTGGTGCAGTTGGCCGAAGGCACGGGCGAACGTGGTCTTGCCGCCCTGGTTCGGTCCCGACACCACCAGGAACCGCTCGGGTCCGCGCAGCTCGAAATCGTTGAGGACGACCTCGGCGCCCTCGGCGACGAGTTTGTCCGCGAGCACGAGGTCGAACGTGTCGCGCGCGGCGACCTCCCGGTCCCCTTTCCCGCCCTCCAGCACCTCGGGCAGGCAGAACGGCAGTCCTGCCTGCTCCAGCGGTGCGGTGTACGCCCGGTAGGCCAGGTAGAACTGGATCTCCCGGTCGAAGGCCGTGACACCGGGGTCGGGGAAGTCCGTGTGATGGTGCCGGAAGTCCTCCAGTTCCTCGAAGACGTCCGGGTACAGCAGGGCGACCCGGTCCAGGACCGCCTCCTCCACATGGTTCATCACCTCGTCCGAGCCGAAACGGAACCGGTGGCTCTTCGTCTCGCCCTGCCGGAACTTCTCGAAGTCGGCGAGGACTTCGCCCCCGTAGTCGCCCTGCCCCTCGTACGGGCTCACCTTGACGCGTCCGGGAGTGATGAGCAGGCAGTAGCGGATGTCGTCCAGACGTTCCTGGAGCTGCCGCGCGTCACGGGCCAGCCTCGCGAAGGCGTCGGAGTCCACGTAGGAACGGACGTACTCGGCGATCGCCCGCAGCGCCTGCGCGCGCGGCTCGTGGTGTGCCAGGTCGTCGGCGAGCGCGGCGCACGCGCCGGTGTAGGCGTGGACCGCCTCCAGGAGCCAGCCGGCCTCCTGGTAGCGGTGCCGCATGGTGTCCGCGCCGCGCAGCCGGTCGCGGACACCGCGCATCCGCTCACCGAAGGCATCGATCCGTTCGGCCAGGTCCGGCAGGTCCGCCAAGTCCCGGAAGACCGCGTGCCGGTGGGCGATCACGCGGGTGTCGGGCACGCGGCTGCGGAAGAAGGCCGCGAGGCGGTATCCGGGCCCGTGTGAGTCGACGCCGTCGACGAACTGATCGAGGTTCAGGTCGGGGAAGCAGTCAGGGACCGGTGACGACTCCTCGGGCCGGACACAGCCGTCGGGGAACAGCACGCTCAGTGCGGACTGGGCGGGACCGGCCATGGCGCTGTCTTCCTCCTTCGTGCGTACGCACGCGGGGGTGGGACAGGAACCATTGGCCATCTCGGCGGTTCGGCCGCCGGCAGACCGGAAGCCACGGCGGGATCCACCGCCGCTCGGCGTGGAGAGCACGCCCGGACATCAGTTCACCACGATGTGTATCCGGCCTCGGCCGCGGTAAACCACCGCGCCGCCGGGCCGCGTCGCGCCGACGGTGCGCCCGCTGTGCGCGGCCGACGGCCACACCACCGGCCAGTTGCCACCGGCGCCCGAGGTTTACGGCCTCCGACACCGGATACAAGGGAGACCAGTTGTTGTTCGGGCGTGCTCTTCGCGCCGAGCGGCGGTGGATCCCGCCGTGGCCGCCGTGTGCCGGTGGCCGAACCGCCGAGACGGCCAATGGTTCCTGTCCTGCCCCGCGTGCGTACGCACGAAGGAGGAAGACAGCGCCATGCCCGCGCCCCGCGACATCGTGACGGAACCGGCCCGCTTCCCGGACGGACTGCCGAGCGGTTCGGCACGCGCCCTCGGGGGCCCGCCCGTATCCGAGTCGCTGCTCGCCCACCTCGCGAAGGCCGGCCCTCATGGCCCGCGCCTCCTGCGCATCCTCACCGCGCTCGGCCCACCGCTGGTCGAGCGGCTCGTGGCGGAAGGACAGGCCGGCGGTCGCACCGTCGCCGTCCCCTCCCCCGCCGAGGGCGACCTCGGACTTCACGCGACGTCGCTCTCCCGCACGCGGACCAGGCCGACCGCACCGGGGCGCGCCACCCGGACCGCAGTCCTGAGCGCGCTGTCCCTCGGGCTCCTGACAGCCTCCGTCCGCAGCGGTTCCCCCGCCCCGTGGGAGAGCCGCTGGATGCCTGCCGCGGCACGCGGGATGCCCGCGGTACGCACCTGGCGGGCTGTCACCGCGTTCGGTTCCCGTCCGGTCGGCTACGCGGCGGTCGCCGTTCTCCGTGTGCTGCCGTCCGCCGGTCGCGGGCCGGTGTCACGGCTCGGTCCGCCGGCCGTCCTCGCCGCCGCCGATGTGACCAGGACGCTGCTGTGCCGTGCGGTGGGCCGCCCACGGCCCTCCGTGGCCGAGCGCCTCACGTCCGTCGACGGTGCGAGCTTCCCGTCCCGGCACACCATGACCGCCCTCATCGCCTGGGACCTGGCCCTCGGGAACCGCCGCGCGGCGACCGCCGTCACCTGCGCCGTGGCGGCCAGCCGGCTGAAGCTGCGCGCGCACTGGCCCGCCGACGTCGTGGGCGGCTGGCTCTTCGGCAGCGCCTGCCTCGCCCTCGCGGATCTCTGCGGCCCGGTCTCCGAGGCGGGCCAGGACCGGCGCAGGCCACGGCGGCCCCGGGCCGGAAGCCGACGGACGGCCCTTCGCGCGGGCCCCTTCGCGCGCGCCGCCGTCGCACGGAGGGTGGCCGCCGGTGCCAGGTCCCATTAGGCGCACCCCATTTGACGGCCGCCACCTGCGCGATCACCCTGGAGCGCAGGTGATGGGCCTCACCTTCGACCGCGGATGTGCGCCGCTGATGGGCTCTACGGATGAACCGCACCCGTTCGTGGTGCCCTTCCCGCAGGAGGCGCAGATGGCGGCCGACACCCGCGCACCGTGGGGGCCGCCGTGGCCGTGACCCTCTCCCCCTACGTGGTCCAGGCGCTGCAGCCGGTGACGGTGCTGGTGGCCGCGCCCGCGCTGTCCGGCTGGATCGCGAAGGTCGAGGCGCGGCTTCAGGGGCGGCGCGGCCCGCGCGTCCTGCAGCCCTACTACGACCTGGCCAAGCTGTTCCGCAAGGAGGCCCTCGCGCCCCACGGGGCGAGCTGGTTCTTCCTCGCGGCGCCCGTGGTCGCGATGTGCTGCTACCTGACGGTCCCGCTGCTCATCCCGGTCCTGACCACGTTCGGCCTGCCGCTGGGCTACATGGGCGACATCATCGGCGGCAGCTTCCTGCTCGCCCTCGCCAGCTTCTCCGTCGCCGTCGCGGCGGCCGAGAGCGGCGGCCCCTACGCCCAGCTGGGTGCGAGCCGGTCCAAGACGTTCGGGGCGATCACCGAGCCGGTGATGCTGTTCGTGGTGTTCACCGTCGCCATGATCACGGCGACCGACCTGCCGTACGCGCAGGCCGCCGCCGTGCGCTCCTCGGGCGACCAGGTCATCCGCCCGGCGCATCTGCTGGCCTCCGCGGCGCTGTTCCTGGTGATCCTCTACGAGACGGCCCGCATCCCGGTCGAGACGCACACCGGCACCAACGAGTTCGGGATGATCGAGGAAGCGCGCGTCTTCGAGCACTCGGGGCCCCACCTGGCGCTGCTGAAGTGGGGGTCGGCGATGAAGCAGCTGATCCTCTACACCATCCTCATCGACGTCTTCCTGGCTCCCTGGGGACTGTCCTCGACCACCGGCGTGCTCGCCGTGGTCCTGGCGATCGGTGCCCTGACCGGCAAGGCGGCGCTGCTCGGCTGTGTGGTGGCCGTCATCGACAACAGCTTCGCCAAACTCCGCCTGTTCAAGATCAGTGAGTTCGTCGCGGCGGCGTTCCTGCTCGCCGTCCTCGCGGTGTTCACCCTCTACCTGGGAGGCGGCTGATGGCGCTCCTGCTCTCCGCCGGCACCACCCCCACCACCTTCGAGGGCGCGACCAACACGGTGGCCGTCCTGCTCCTGCTGACCGAGTTCGCGATGCTGCGGGCCGCCCTGTCCCGCTCCCAGGTACGCCTGTACGCGGCGCAGTCCTTCCTGGTCTCGGTGCTCGCGGTGATCGTGGCCGCCGCCCGCGACCTGCCCGAGCTGTACGCCCTGGCCGTGGTGTCGCTCCTGCTGAAGGTCCTCGCCGTGCCCTGGCTGATCAACCGGCTGCTGCGGGACGCCCGGGTGGAGATCGCGGGCTCCGGCGCGATCGGCGTCGCCGCGGCCACCCTGCTGTCGCTGGCGCTCGCCGGGTTCGGGTTCTTCACCGTCGGCTCGCTCGACCTGCGCAGCCCGTTCCTGCCGCCCGCCGCGCTCGGCCTGTCCATGTCGATCGTGCTGGTCGCGTTCGTCCTGATGATCGTGCGACGCGACGTCGTCTCCCAGGCGGTCGGCTTCTACTCCCTGGAGAACGGCGTCTCGCTCGCCTCGCTGGTCGTCGCCGCCGGGATGCCGCTCATCATCGAGGTGGCGTTCCTCTTCGACCTCCTGGTGGCCGTCGTGGTGTTCGGCGTGCTGATGCGCGTGCACCACCACCGCACCGCGTCCCTGTCCACCGAGTCCCTGACCTCGCTGCAGGGCTGACCGGGAGCCGAGGAGAGACCGTGACCGTCGTCCTTACCCTGCTGGCCGTACTGCCGCTGCTGCCCGCGGCGGCGGCCCTGGCGGCGCCGCCGCGCCCGGCGCAGTACCTGACAGCGGCCTCGGGCGTGGCGTGCTTCGTCCTCGCCTGCGCCCTCGTCCCCGGCGCCGGACGGGGCGAGCTGCACACGGGCATCCTGCGGGCCGACGCCCTGTCCACCGTGTTCGTGCTGGCGACCGCGTTCGTCTACGCCGGGTGCGCCGCGCACAGCATCGGCTATCTGCGGCACGACGAGCGCAGCCACGACTTCCCCCGCTACGCGCGGCGCTTCTACCTCGGTCTCAACCTGTTCGCCTGGTCCATGCTCTGCGCCCCGCTGGTCGACGGCCTGGCTCTGCTGTGGGTCGCCGTCGAGGTCACCACCGTCATCTCGGCCCTGCTCGTCGCCGTCGAGAACACCGAGGGAGCCACCGAGGCGGCGTGGAAGTACGTGCTGATCGCCTCCGCGGGGCTGGGTGTGGCCCTGCTCGCCACGATCTTCATGTACTACGCGGGCTCGCAGGTCCTCGGGCAGACCTACGACCTGGGTTTCGCCCCGCTGCTGGACGCGGCGGCGCGCCTGCCGCACACCGCGGTGCGGCTCTCCTTCGTCCTGGCCGTGCTGGGCTTCGGCACCAAGGTCGGCCTGGTGCCGGTGCACACCTGGCTGCCCGACGCCCACGCCGAGGCGCCCAGTCCCGTCTCCGCGATGCTCTCCGGCTCCCTGCTCGCGATCAGCTTCTACGCCGTGCTGCGCTACTACCAGGTCACCGCCGCCGCGCTCGGTCCCCGCTTCCCGGGCACCGTCCTGCTGGTCTTCGGGATCGCCTCCCTCCTGCTCGCCGCCCTGTACGTCCTGGACCAGCACGACATCAAGCGGCTGCTGGCCTACTCCAGCGTCGAGCACATGGGCATCCTCGCCGTCGGCGTCGGCTTCGGCGCGCCGATCGCCCTCGCCGGTGTCCTGCTGCACGTCCTCGCGCACGCCGCCGCCAAGGGCAACGCCTTCATGGGCGCGGGGGCGCTGGTGCGCGCCTTCCGCACCAAGGAGATCCACCGGCTGCGCGGCGCGGCCCGTGTGCTGCCCTGGTCGGGACCGATGTTCCTGGCCGCGATCCTGGCCCTGTCGGCGCTGCCCCCGTTCGGGATCTTCCGCAGCGAGTTCCAGATCGTCGCCGGGGGCCTGCGATCAGGGCACTACGGTCCGGCCGCCGCGCTGGTCGTACTGGTGACCTGCGCCTTCCTCGGCCTGGCGATCGCCGCCACCCAGGTCGTCCTGACCCCCGCCCCCGCCGGGGTGACGGAAGGGCTCCGGGAGCCGGGAGCGCGCAGTGTGTGGATGGTGGTCCCGGTATTGGTGGGCCTGCTGGCCCTTGTCGTCCTGGGGCTCCACCCGCCCGCCGCGCTGGCCGACCTGCTGGCCCGCGGGGCCGCCGAACTGGGAGGCCGCCCATGACCGCCCCGCGATCGGACACGGGTGCGCGCCTGCTGGGCACCGACGCCTGGTGCCGTGTCCTGCGCCGCCGGGCCGTGGGACACGGGCACGAGAGGGCCCGGTTCGCGGGCCTGTTCGGCACGGGCCAGGCGGACGGCTCGGTACGCCTGCTCGCCGTGCTGTTCCCCCGCGCCGGCGCCGAACCGCTGGTCGTGGAGACACTCCTGCCGCCGGAGCGGCTGGCGTACCCGGCGCTGAGCCCGGAACTGCCGGCCGCGTTCTGGTACGAACGGGTCCTGCACGATCTGTTCGGCGTCGTCCCCGAAGGCCACCCGCGTCTCGACCCGCTGATGCTGCCCCTGCAGGAACCGGACCGGACCCCGCTGCCGGGAGCCACCCGCCGGCCCGGACCGCTGGTGCCCGACGAGTCCGCGATCCCCCGCGCGGTCACCGGCCCCGGGGTGTTCACGATCCCGCACGGCCCCGTCCGCTCCGGCGTGGTGGAATCCGTCGAGTACCTGGTGGAGACACCGGGCGAGGACATCCCGCGGGTCCAGATCCGCGTCTTCCACAAGCACCGCGGTGTCTCCAAACGCTTCGAGGGCCTCACGCCAGGCGACGGGGTCCTGGCCGCCGAGCGGGTCGAGGGCATCGCCTCCGTCGCCCACGCCCTCGCCTTCAGCCACGCCGTCGAGCAGTGCGCGGGCCTGACCGTCCCGTGGGCGGCCTGCCTGGTCCGTGTCCTGCACGCCGAACTCGAACGCGTCGCCAACCACCTCGACGTCATGGTCAGGCTCACCGACGCCGCCGGACTCGCCGTCGCCACCGCCCGCTTCGCCCTGCACAAGGAGCGCGTGCTGCGCCTGACCGGCCGCCTGTGCGGCAGCCGGTTCGGCCGGGGCGTCGTGGTCCCCGGCGGTGTCGGCGGCCTGCCCCGCCTGGCCCCCGCCGTCCTCGACCGCGAACTCGCCGCCCTGCGCGCCGCCGTCGTCTCCGACTGGCGCGCCGCGCTGCGCACTCCCTCGTTCCTGGACCGGCTGCGCGGCACCGGCCCGCTCGAACCGGCCGTGGCCCGCGCGCACGGCGCGCTCGGCCCGATCGGCAGGGCCTCGGGAGCCGGCCCCGACGTCCGCTACGAGCGCCCCTACGACGCCTACTCCGCGCTGGGGCTCGGCGCACCGCCCGAGTACGGCGAGGGCGACGTCATGGCCCGGACCCTGGTGCGCGAGGCCGAGGTCACCCGCTCCTTCGAACTGCTGCACCAGACGAGCGGTGAGCTGCGCGCGCTCGACGGCGACCCGGCGGTGCGGGTCCCGGTCCCGGACGGTGTCAGCGGGTACGGCGTGGGCTGCGCCGAGGCGCCGCAGGGCGAGGTCCTCTACCTCCTGCGCATGGCGGAGGGGCGCGTCAGCCGGTGTGTCCCGCGGTCGGCGTCCTTCCACAATCTCGTCCTGTTCCACGAGGTGTTCGCCGGTGACGTCCTCACGGACTTCCCTTTCATCGAGGCGAGCTTCGGCCTGTCGATCGCGGGGGTGGCGCTGTGATGCCCTGGTTCACCCGTGGCCTGCGCGAAGGGATCGTGACCACCACGTATCCCCGCAGGCCGGACCCGTACGCGCGGGAGTTCCCGGCAGCCGTGGCCGTACGGCCTTCCGCGCCGCCCGTCACCGCGGACGAGATGGGCGCGCTGTGCCCCACCGGCGCGCTCTTTGCCGCCGCGGACGGCACGGCCCGGCTGGACCGGGGGCGCTGCGTCCTGTGCGGGCGGTGCGTCCGGGTCCGTCCGGACGTGTTCGCCGAGGCACCGGGCGCGGAGACGGCCGTCACCGCCCCGGCCGCGCTCGTCGTCCCGGAGTGCGCCGAGGACGAGGCGGGTCTCGACCGGGTCCGCGCCCGGCTGGCGGCGCGCACCGCCCTGTTCCGCCGGTCGCTGCACATCCGGCATGTGGACGCCGGGTCCGATGGCAGTGAGGAGTGGGAGATCGCGGCCCTGACCGGTCCCGTCTACGACATCCACCGCCTGGGCCTGTTCATGACGGCGAGTCCGCGTCACGCCGATGTGCTGATCGTGACCGGGGCGGGCGCCCGCGGTATGGCGGCGCCGCTGCGGCGCACGTACGAGGCGACCGCGCGGCCCGTCGTCGTGATCGCCGCGGGCACCGACGCGTGCAGCGGCGGCATGTGGGCCGACACCTATGCCACCCACTCCGGCGTCGGCGGGCTCCTCGATGTCGACATCTGGGTGCCGGGTTCCCCGCCGAGCCCGTTCTCGCTGCTCCAGGCCCTGCTCCTGGCCACCGGGCGGCTCGACGGCTCCACGGACACCACCACACCCGCGCGCTCCGGGCGTGCCGACGGTGAGGAGGACACGCGGTGACCACGCTCATCCTGGCCGGTCTGCTGCTGTTCGCCGCCGCCGTGCTCCTGGACACGTGCGTGCCCGGATCCGCGGTGCGCAACCGGCTGCGTGCCGTCCCCTACCTGCTGTGCGCTGCGGGCAGCGGCTGCCTCGCGGCGGTCGGCGCCACCGCCCTGGGCCGGTCTCACCCCACCCCGGAGCTGAGCTTCGGCCACTGGCTCGGATTCGGCACCGCCGGCCTGAGCGTCGACCACTTGTCCGGGCTGTTCTGGCTGCTGACGTTCGGCGTCGCCGTCGCCGCCTGCCTGACCGCCGCGGGCTGGGCGTCCGGACGCGTCACCGGGCGGGGGCCCGCCGCGTACCACGCCCTGGTGCTCGCCGCGGTCGCGGTGGTGGAGAGCGCGGACAACGCCTTCCTGTTCCTCCTGGCCTGGGAGGGCCTCACCCTCGGCTTCTACCTGCTGACCGCCGCCGAGCACCGCCGTATCGGCCCCGCGGTGGCCACGTTCGGCTTCGGCAAGGTCTCCGGTGCGGCCCTGCTGCTCGGCCTCCTGCTGGCGGCCGGCCACACCGGCACCTTCACGCTCGCCGGCTTCGCACACCTGCCGGCCGGCCCGGTGCGCTCCGCCACCTGGGCGCTGCTCGTGCTCGCCTTCGCCGTCAAGGTCGGGCTGGTCCCGGTCCAGGTCTGGCTGCCCCGGGGGTACGCCGCCGCTCCCGCCGGGCTGCGGCCCGTGATGGCCGGCGTCGCCGTCAACGCGGGCTTCTACGGCCTGTGGCGCACCCTCGCGCTCCTCGGCCCGCCGCCCGCCTGGCTCGCCCTCACCCTGCTCCTGCTGTCCGGCCTGACCGCGTTCCTCGGCATCGCCCACGCCGCCGTCCAGGCCCGCCTGGAGCGGGTCATCGCCTACTCCAGCGTCGAGAACGCCGGACTGATCTGCACCGGTTACGCCGTCGCCCTCGTCGGCTCCCTCACCGGCAGCGACCGGCTCACCGCCGCCGGCCTGATCGCCGCCACACTCCAGACCGTCGCCCACGCCATCGCCAAGACCCTGCTGTTCGCCGGAGCCGCATCCCTCGAAGAAGACACCGGCACCGGCGACCTCGAACGGCTGCGCGGCACCGCCCGCCGCCTCCCCTGGGCCGCCACCGCGGTCGCGGTCGGCGCCGTCACCCTCGCCGGGCTGCCGCCCACGGCGGGCTTCGTCTCCGAGTGGTTCCTGCTGGAGAGCCTCATGCAGCAGTTCCGGCTCACCACGTTCCCCTACGGTCTGGCCCTGGCCGCGGCGGGCGCCCTGATCGCCCTGACCGCCGGGTTCGCCTCCGTCACCTTCGTCCGGATCGTCGGCATGATCGTTCTCGGTCCCCGCCGCGACGACACGGTCCGCCGGGCCCCGCGCCGGGCCGATCTGGGGACCGCGGGGCGCGCGGGCGTGCTGGTGCTGGCGCTGGGCGGGCCGGCCGTCGCGGCCCTGACCCCGCTGCAACTGCGGGTGATCGGCCAGGGCCTCACCCCCTTGGTGCCGCGGCAGTTCAGCTCCGGCGCGCTGGTCTCGCCCTGGGTCGTCCAGCCCGTCTTCGCCGCGTTCTCCAGCCTCTCCCCCGGCTGGCTGTGGCTGGTCATGCCCCTCCTGCTCGCGGCGGTCTGCGTCCTGCTCGTGGCGGCCTCGCGCGGCGGGGCCCTGCGGGTGCGGCGGGTACCGGCGTGGCGCTCGGCGAGCGGCGGCGTCCACGGGGACGACCAGTACACCCCCTTCGGCTACGCCCATCCCACCCGCCGTGTCCTGGGCGCCGTACTGCGCACCCGGACCCGCGCCACGCCCAACACGGGCAGCGCACCCGACACCGGCGGCACATCCGGGGCCCGCGGCACATCCGAGGACGGCGGCGCGTCCGCTGCCGGCACCGACGTCGGCTCCGGCTCGGCCCGTACCGACCCGGTGGCCACGGCGGCGACCGGCGGCACGCTCGACTACGCGTCCGACGTGGTGGAAGTCGTCGAGGTGTATCTGTACCAGCCGTTCTACCGCCCGGTGCGCGCCCTGGTGTCCGGGGCCAAACGGCTCCAGTCCGGCCGCCTCGACGCCTATCTGACCTACATGCTGATCGTCCTGGTCGCCGTCCTGGCCGTGGTGGTGGCCCTGTCATGACCGAGCCGGGTCCGAGCACGACCCCGAGCAGAAGGAGGAAGCGCCGATGACCGCGTCGCCCTTCCACAGGATCCTCGTCGGCTGGGACGCCTCGCCCGCCGCCCGCACGGCACTGGCCACCGCGCTGGCTCTGGCCGGGGACAGGGGCAGCGTCATCGTCCGGGCCGTGCTCGTCCCCTCCGAACACACCGAGACCAGCGGCGAGCAGTCCCGGGACCTCAGCGCCCAGCGCACCTGGGCGCAGGAACAGTTCGACCAGGCGCGGCAGGCCCTGCCCGCCGTCGCCGGGCACGTCCGCCTCGACTGGGGAGAGAGCACGGACATCGCCTCCGACCTGATCACGAGCGCCGCCGAGCAGGGCTGCGATCTCGTCGTCCTCGGTCGCCACGGTGAGGACAGCCGCCTGCGGACACGGCCTCTGGGGGCCGTGGTACGGCAGGTGACCGAACAGGCCGGCCTTCCCGTACTCGTCGTCCCCGCCGCGACGGCCCACCGGGGCGGCGGATGAGGGCACCGAAGGATTCCAGAAGCCACGGCAAGCACCGCACACCCATGGGAACGGAGCACCGAACATGAGCAGGCGCAACCGGGTCGGCCTGAAGGTCACCGTCTTCGTCGGCGAGCACGACACCGTCCATCACACGCCCCTGGCCACCGAGATCGTGCACCGGGCCCACAAGGCCGGCATCGCCGGGGCGAGCGTCTTCCGTGGTGTCGAGGGATACGGCGCCCACTCCCTCATCCACACCCAGCGCCTCCTGTCCCTGAGCGAGGACCTGCCCATGGCGGTCGTCTTCGCCGACTCCGCCGAGAACGTACGGGCCTTCCTGCCCCAGCTCGACGACGTCGTCCGTGAGGGAGCGGCCATCATCGAGGAATGCGAACTCGTCCGGTTCCTCCCCGACGACGAGCCCCGTACCTGACGTCCGGCAGCCAGCGGGAAGGAGACCTCTCATGCCCATCCGCCGACTGGTCCTCGACGTCGACATGGCCATCAGCGAGCCGAGCCTGCCCCACCTCGCACGGAAGATCGAGGACGTCCCGGGTGTCCAGGCCGTCAACATCTCCGTGACCGAGATCGATGTCGAGACGATCGGCACGGACGTCACCGTCGAGGGCGACGACCTGGACCCGCAGGCCATCCAGCGGGCCATCGAGCACGCGGGAGCCGTCGTCCACAGCACCGACGAAGTGGTCGCCGGCGCCTACACACTCGAAAGGACCCCCCGCAAGCGATGACCCTCTCGCCGGGGAAGGCCGTCGCGAAGGTCCGGCTCCCGCTGGTCCTCGGGTTCACCGACGGCCTGCTCAACGCCCTCACCCTCGCCGCCGCCTCCCTCACCGGTACCGGCACCCCCGTCAGCTGGGGTCTGGCCGGCCGGGTGGGCGGCGCCGCCCTCGTCACCGCGGCGTTCACCGTCATGGTGGCCGACTACGCCGAGCGCCGGGCCCACCTCGTGCATGTCGCCCGGGAACTCAGCCTCAGCCAGAGCGGCCGGATGGCCGCCACCCACCTGGGCCGCCTCGCTCTCCTGCGGTCCTACGGCGCCGCCGTCGTCGCCTGTCTGTCCAGCTTCGTCGGAGCGGCCCTGCCCCTCGCCCTGGGCGCGGTGCTCCCCGGGCCGCCCTGGATCGTGGTGATCCTGGCCGTCCTGGCCCTGTCGGTCCTCGGTGCCGTGCTGGCCCGCTTCCTCGCCGCCCGCCCGGTCCTGTGGGCCCTCACCATGGCGGCGGGCGGCGTCGCCACGACGCTGATCGGCATCCGGCTCCGCATCACGTGACGTCACCGGGACCGGCGGCCGGCTCCGCCGGGGCCGTCAGCCGGCCGCCGGCCCGAACGGCAGGGCGGGTGCCGACCCGGCGATCTCGATGAGCCTGTTGTACTTGGCGACGCGTTCGCCGCGGGCCGGGGCGCCGGACTTGATCTGGCCGCAGCCGGTGCCGGTGGCCAGGTCCGCGATGAAGGAGTCCTCCGTCTCGCCGGAGCGGTGGGAGACCATCTGCGTGTAACCGGCCTCGCGGCAGATCCGCATCGCTTCGAGCGTCTCGGTGACGGTGCCGATCTGGTTGACCTTGATGAGGGCGGAGTTGGCCACCTTCTTGCCGATCGCCTCGGTGATGATGGCCGGGTCGGTGACGAAGATGTCGTCGCCCATGATCTGCGTGCGGCCGCCGAGGCGCTCGGTCAGGCGCGCCCAGCCCTCCCAGTCGTCCTCGCCCAGGCCGTCCTCGATCGACCAGACGGGAAAGCGGTCGACGATGGCCTCGTAGCGGTCGATGAGCTGGTCACTGGAGAGGTTCTCGCCCGCCACCCGGTAGCCGCCCTCGTGGCGGAACTCGCTGGCGGCCGGGTCCAGGGCGATCGCCACACCGTCCGGGCCAGGGGTGTAGCCGGCATCGGTGATCGCGCCGACCAGGAGTTCCAGGACGTCCTCGGGGCGGTCCACGGCGGGGGCGAACCCGCCCTCGTCGCCCAGGCCGGTGGCGTGTCCGGCGGCGGCCAGCCGGGCCTTCAGCCTCGCGTAGACCTCGGCCCCGGCACGGACGGCCTCCGCGAGGCTCGGCGCGCCGAGCGGGGCGAGCATGAACTCCTGGAAGTCCAGGTCGTTGGGGGCGTGGACGCCGCCGTTGACGACGTTGAAGTGCGGTACCGGCAGCCGGGGGGTGGTGCCGGCGACCCGGGCGAGGTGCTGCCACAGTTCCTGCCCGGCCAGGACGGCCTCGGCGCGCCAGGCGGCGAGGGAGACGCCGATGACCGCGTTGGCGCCCAGCCGTTCCTTGGTGTCGGTCCCGTCCAGTTCGATCAGCGCCCTGTCGATGTCGGCGGCCGAGGCGAACGCGCGGCCGGACAGCGCCCGGGCGATCTCGCCGTCGACGTTCCCGGCGGCGTCCAGCACGCCCTGCCCGTGGTAGCGGGCCTGGTCCCCGTCCCGCAGTTCGACGGCCTCCCGGGTGCCGGTGGACGCGCCGGAGGGGACACCGGCGCGGGCACGGGTGCCGTCGGCCGTGGTGAGGGTGACGGCGAGGGTGGGACGGGCGCGGGAGTCGAGGATCTCCACGGCGTGGAGCTGAGCGATCTGCAAGGTCATGTGCTTTTCCTTTCACGGGTGTGGCGGGACGCGAGAGGTCACGTGTCGTGCCTCGCCTTCAGCAGCAAGGGGATCGCGGCAAGTTGCAGCGTGACGGAGAAGACCACCAGGCCGGTCACCGAATGATCGTAGAGTGCGCCCAGCACGAGGCTGCCCGCGAACCAGCAGAGGCCGAACCCGGTGTCGAAGAGCCCGAAGGCCGAGGCCCGGCGGCCGGCGCCGGTCATCGCGGTGACCGCGGCTTTGACGATCGACTCCTGAGCGGCCATGCCGAGCCCCCACAGGGCCATGCCGATCACGGCCGGGGCGGCGCCGCCGAGGAACACCAGGGGAGGGAAGCAGGCGGTCAAGAGGGTCGCGCCCGCCACGGTCCACAGTCCCCACCGGTCGAACAGGCGGCCGAGGGCCAGTGCGGCGAGCGCCTCCGTGGCCATGGCCCCCGCGTACAGCACGGGGATCCAGGCGTCCGCCACGATGTGGTCCTGGCCGAAGCGGTAGGCGATCAGCGGGTAGTCCGCGTAGGCGGCGGCGATCAGGCCCATGCCCGCCAGGTAGATCCAGAACGCCCGTGGGGTGCCCCGGCGCCCGGGGACCGCTTCGCCCGCCTCCAGATCGGCCGGGTGCGGATACCGCCGCCGGGCAGCGGCGAGGACGAGCAGCGTGAGGACCGCCGGAACGGCCAGTACGGCGAAACCGCCCCGGTAGGTGCCGTGGAGATACAGCACACCGGCGACGACGAGTGGCCCGATCATCGCCCCGGCGGCGTCCAGCGCCTCCCGCACGCCGAACACCCAGCCCCGCCCCAGCCGGGCGGTGGCGTGGGCGAGCATGGCGTCCCGGGCCGGATTGCGCATCGCGCGCCCGCTGCGCTCGGCGACGATCAGCAGGGCGGCTACCGGCCAGTTCCCGGCGAGGGCCAGCAGCGGTACGACGACCATCTGCAGGGTGTATCCGGCCGCGGTGATCGGCCAGTACCGTCCCGTGCGGTCGGCCGCGTAGCCGAAGACGGAGCGCAGGAGGTAACCGAGCAGTTCACCGCCGCCCGCCACCACCGCGACGACCAGGCCGCTCGCACCGAGGGACCCGAGGAACGGCCCGGTGATCCCGCGCGCGCCCTCATGGGTCATGTCCGAGAACATGCTCACCACGCCGATGAGGAGCACGAACCGCAGTGCTGCCTGCCTTCCCCGGCCAGGGCGCCCCACGGGTGACGGAGTGGGGGCCCGCTCGCAGCGCGCGGGAAGGTTCATGGCGTGTGTCCTCCCGGTCGTATCCGTACAACCAGGGACCGTCAGCGGCATCGGCCGCGGTTGGCGGTGAGCCCCATCACCGGCTGAACACAGCATGTACGTGTCCAGTGCCCAGGGGGCACGCGCACAAACCGGACCGGAACGCCTGAGCCCGCCCCGGGGGCCGGTGGCCCGGGGCGGGCGCGACGGGAAGGTGGAGGTCCGGCCCGCCCGGCGGCTCGTGGTGGCCGGGCGGGCCGGACGTCGGGGCGCGGTGGATCAGGGCTGGTTGGCCGCGGTCACGTTGACCGCCGCCCAGGCCTTGCCGACCGCGGCGTACTCGGTGCTGGTGGTGCCGTAGAGGTCGCCCGCCGCCTTCAGGGTCGCCTTCCGGGCGTCGTGGAAGTCGGTGGTGGAGACCATGTACCGGGTCAGGGCCTGGTAGAAGACGCGCAGTGCCTTGTCACGGCCGATGCCCTGGACGGTGGAGCCGTCGTAGGTGGGCGAGTCGTAGGTGACGCCGTTGACGGTCTTGCGGCCGCTGCCTTCGGCGAGGAGGTAGAAGGCGTGCGAGGAGACGCCGGAGCCGGCGTGCACCTCGGCGTCCACGGTGGACTTGCCCCAGTAGTCGACGGTGCCTTCGTACCGGTCCAGGGAGGGCTTGTCCAGGCGGCGCAGGAAGCCCTGGTCCAGGCCGAGCTGCTCGCCCATCAGGTAGTTGCCGGTCGTCGGGTTCGTGGCGAACTCGGTCGCGCTGCCGAAGATGTCGGCGAGCGACTCGTTGAGGGCGCCCGGCTCGCCGTACTGGCCCTTCGCGTCGGTCCTGGTCGGCTCCAGCCCGGCGGTGGCCGCGACGACTCCGTGGGTGAGTTCGTGGCCGGTGATGTCCAGCTGCACCAGCGGCTTGGTGAAGGTGTCGCCGTCCCCGTCGCCGTAGATCATGCAGTGGCAGCTGTCGTACCAGGCGGCGTTCCCGTAGTCGGTGCCCCAGTGCACCACGCCCCGGGGACCGGCGCCGTCGTTCTGGATGCCGTTGCGGCCGAACGTCTTCTTGTAGAAGTCGAAGGTGGCGGTGAGCCCGTGCGAGGCGTCCACCGCGGCGGTGGCGTTGTTCTTGGTCGTCCCGTCGCCCCATGTGTCGTCGGAGTCCGTGAGCGGGGTGGCGGCGGAGAAGATCGTCGAGTCGGTGCGGCTGGCGTGCTTCGCGTCGCGGATCTCGGCGTTGCCGCGGGTGGTGTCCTTGAGCAGGTACGTCCGGGCGGCCGTCTGGGTGGTGTTGAGGGTGACGGTGCCGGAGAAGAGGGAAAGGCCCTTGCCCACGGCCGGGGCGGGGTAGGTGGTGCTCCGGCCCGAGGCGCGGACGAGCGCACTGCCGCCGGCGGTCTTCGGGTGCGGGGTCTCGCCGCGCTGGTGGAGTCGCGCCACGACACGCTGCGACAGGAACGCGTCGGCGGTGGGCGTGCTGCGCAGCACGGCGCCGGTGTTCGCGTCGACCAGGACGGTCCGGGCGGCGTCGGGCGAGTCGTCCGCGGCCGTGACGTCGACCTCGTACGCCAGGGTGCTCTTGCCCGCCGCGTGGTCCACGACCAGGCGCGTCGCGCCGGCCTGTCCGCCGGGTACCTGGGCGACGGCGTGCTTCTCGGCCTCCCGCTGCGTGAGTTCGGCGGTGGTGGAGGGCAGGGAGACCGTCCTGCCGGCGGCGCGGGTCACGCCGAGGTAGGTGGAGCCGGCGCCCAGGTGGATCACGAGGTCACCGCCGACGACCGGCACACCGCGGTAGAGCTGGGTGAAACGGACGTGCTGCTTTCCGTCCTGATCGGTCATCACGTCGACGGCCCTGAGCCGGGTCTGTGCTCCGACGCCGGTGGCGGCGGCGTGGGCGAACGCGGCGGCCTGGGCGGCCGCGACGGCGGCGGACGTGCGGCCGGCCACCGAGGCCGCCGCCGTGGGGGTGTGTCCGGCCGGTGCGGCCACGGCTGTGCCGGCGGTCGCGGCCAGGGCGGTGGCGGCGACGAGAGCGAGAGCCGTTCGGGATATTCGCGCGGAACGCATGCGTGGTCCTCGGAGGTCAAGATGTGGGGAGGGGAGTGCGCGTGCCCCTCGCCCGGGACGGCTGAGGTGCTCGCGTTGAAGGGACCCTGGCATGCCTGGCATGTCCACGTGAAGGATGCGGCGGAGTAGATTGCCGAACCCTTTATTTCCGCCGCTCATTGTGAAATGGGCGCGGTGCCGGCGGGGTCCGGCAGCGGGCCCCGCGTGCGAAGGGCCGAGCACGACACCGCGCCGGAGAATTTTCCGTTACGGCTGAACGGCTTCGGGGTCACCGGCAGCATGACGCACATTCATGACTGCCCGGCGGTGCACGCATCACCCCTCGGGACGCCAGTACCGGGGCAAGTGCAGGTGCCATCGCCGGTGCAGGTGCCTGTGCCGGTGCCGCTTCGGGTGCGGGCGCGCCCGCGGCACCTGATCGACAGTGAGCCGCCCGGTTCGCGGCGCGCGGAGCCGTACGAGCGGGAGGTGAGAGCGGACTTGGCCCTGGAAAGGGTCTGGGCACGTGTCGCGCCCCTGCTGCCCCCGCCCGCCAAGCGGCGGTTGACGCATCCGGGCCGAAGGCCCGTGCCCGACCGCGTGGCGCTGTCAGTGGTGCTGCACGTGCTGCGGGAGGGAATCCCCTGGCACACCGCCCGCACCGGGGAACTGGGTTGCTCCGGTATCACCGCCTGGCGCCGCCTGCGCCGCTGGGCACAGGCGGACACATGGCCCCGGATCCACGAGGCCGTACTCGACGGACTCGACGACCTGGACGACCTCGACGAACCCGCGCGTCACCGAGCCGCGCGCGCCCTCGGGTCGGCGCGGACGTGGGCGCACGGCTCCACAGCGCCTGCGGGCGTGAGTGCACGCTCCACAGCGCCCGCGGGCGTGAGCGCACGCTCCGCCGCGCACTCCGCACCGGCCCCGCTCGCCGCGCTGCCGGAACGGTACGCCCCACCGCTCAGCGGCAGCGGCAGCGGCGAGGACGACGACGCACTGGTCGCGGCCATCACGCGGGCGGTGGCCGCGGCGGACGACAGGGTGCTCGGGCCGCTGCTGAAGCGCCTGGCGGGCCGGGCCGACACGCGCGTGGTGCTGCGCCTGGGCGAAGCGCTCGCCGCGGCGGCCACGGTCGGCCTGCCCGAGGGCGCGTCCCGCAGCGGTCAGCGGGAGCCCGCCAGCACCTCGGTCCACGCGCGCTCGCTGCCCGAGACCACCAGCCCCACGCCCACGTCGGTGAACCGGCAGTCCACGAGGAGCTGACGCATGTGGTCCTCCGCCCATTCCCGCGCCACCGCCGCCGCGTCCTTGTCCCCGAACGTGGTGGCCTCCCCGACGGACGTCCAGGTGTACCCCGCCGCCGTCACCCGCTCCCCCACGTCGCCCGGCGGGCCGGCGGCGCCGCGGGCCGCGACGGCACGTGCGTCGCTCTCGGCCACGCGGGCCAGCCGTGGATCGGTCCGCAAGGGGACGCAACCGTTCTGTGCGCGCAGCGTGTTGGTCCGGTCGAGGAGGTCGAGCCGGCTCGCGGTCTCGGTCACCGGCGCGGTGGCGGACGGCGTGCGGGTACGCGTGGGGGTGGGCGCGGGCGGTGTGGTCGCGGTCGGACGTACTCCGGCACTCGTGGCCGGGACCGGGAAGACCGGCCGCTGCGAGGCGGCGGGAGCGGAGGCCGTGGGGCGGACGGGCGGGGCGGCATCGGAATGCTTCTCCGGCGCCCGGTACACCGCGATCAGCAGGGTGAGTGCGGCCACCGCCGTCCCGGCCGCGGCAGCCTTGGCCGCCGGGCCGGGCCGGAAGACGCGCCGTCCGGCGTCCAGCGCCCGGTGGAGGGAGGCCGCCCCGTGCGCCGCGCCGCCGTGAGCGGCCACGGCGGCCGCCCCGTGTCCCGTGAGCGAGGCGGAGTGCAGGGAGAGCGGAACCGCCACCAGCCCCATCCCGGCGAGCAGCCCGTCGACCGGGAGCAGGTCGGCGGCACGCCGTGCGCACCGGTCGCACCCGCGCACATGGCGGGCGATGCGCTTGCGCCACAGCGGACCGGGGGTCTCGTCCCACGTCTGGGTCAGCGCCCCGAGGGCTCGGCACTCGTCGCGGGCCCCCAGCGCCCGTACGACCTGCCGGCAGACGTCCAGTTGCTCCTTGACCCGCTGCACCCGCACCCCGGTGTGGGCGCGGGAGAGCCCCAGCGCCGTGGCGACATCCCCGCGGGTGAGTTCACCGGCCGCCTCCAGCCACCACAGGGACAGCACCTGTCGGTCGGTGGGGTCCAGCCACCGGGCCGCCTCGGCGACCTCCCGGCGCTGTCCCGACAGCCCCAGGCGCAGGATGGCCAGTTCGGCGAAGTCCCCTTCGGCCGGGCCCTCGGCCGCGGAGTCGAGGGGCAGGGGCCGGCGCTGGGCGACGGACCATCTCCTGCGGACCTGATTCATGGCGATCGCCACCAGCCAGGCCCGGAACCTGGCCGGGTCCCGCAGCCCGTCGAGACCGCTCAACGCCCGCAGCAGAGTGTCCTGCACGACGTCGTCGACATCCGCGTGGCCGTTCAGCGCCCGGCCGACGACGTTGTAGACCAGGGGCAGATACGCGGACACCAGCCGGTCGCGCGCCGCCGGATCTCCTCGCCGGGCGGCGGCGACCAGCGCTGTCTCGTCCGTGCTCTGCTCGCGCATCAGCTTCCCTCCGGTCCCGGCACCACTGGTGCCACACCAGGGAGACCCCGCACGACCCGCCGGACAACAGGAAACGCCGACGCGGCTCGCGTGACGTCCATCACAACGACTCTCCAGGAGCCGTTCCCGGGTGCGTGCCGGGCGGGGGGCGCAGCCGCGTCGCCTGGGTCTCGTACCACCGGGCGGTCGCGAGGGCGCCCGATCGACACCTTTCGGGCATCGGGTCATAGACCGTCGGCCCCCCACCGTAGACCATCGCCGGACAGCGCTGTCCGATGGCCCCCGGGCAGGGTGACCCTATGCAGAAGCCTGATGATCGTACGCACATGAGTCGGGGCCTCACGCGGGCCCGGTTCCTGGCCGGCATGGCCTCCGCGGGGCTGACCGCGACCGTGGCCCCCGCGGGCGCGGCGCGGGCGGCCGAGGCGCGGTCCGGCCTACGCCACCGCGGCGTCGTCTACACGGTCGGCGAGGGGGAGACGCCGGGCACCGCGTTCAGCACGGCGCGGATGCGGCAGGACATCCGCGCGATCCGCGACCGGCTGCACGCCGACACCGTCGACGTCACCGGCGACGGCGTGGAACGCCTCACGGCCACGGCCGCCGAGGCCGCGGAACGGGGCCTGCGTGTCTGGCTCCAGCCGACCCTCGGTGACGTGCCCGAGCGGGACGTTCTCGAACATCTCGCCGAGACCGGCCGGTTCGCGGAGCGGCTGCGCCGGCAGGGTGCCGCCGTGGAACTGAGCGTGGGCTGCGAGTTCTGGTTGTTCGTGCCGGGCATCGTGCCCGGCGCCGACGTCTTCGAACGCATCCGGAATCTCCAGGAGGGCCATGTGGACCCCGTCGCGATGCGGCGCCGCCTGGACCGGTTCACGACGAAGGCCGCGACGGTCGGCCGTTCCGTCTTCCACGGCCGGCTGAGCTATGCCGCGGCCCAGGACGACGAGGTCGACTGGCGGCTCTTCGACATCGTCGGCATCGACTACTACTCCTGCTTTCCCGACCGGGCCGACTACGTCCGGGAGCTGAGGCGCCACCTGCGGTGGGGCAAGCCGCTGGCCATCACCGAGTTCGGCACCTGCGCCTACGTAGGGGCGCCCGAGACCGCCGGCATGGGCTGGGACGTGGTGGACCACGACAAGCACCCCGAGGAGATCAAGGGCCACCTGATCCGCAGCGAGCACACCCAGGCCGCGTACCTCGCGCGACTCCTGGACGTCTTCACGTCCTTGGGCCTGTACGCGGCGATGGCATTCGAGTTCGTGACCCCCGACGCCCCGCACCGCCCCGGCGATCCGCTGCACGACCTGGACATGGCGAGCTACGCGATCACCAGGACCGTCCAGGACCGCCCGTTCGACCCCACCTCCGACTGGCACTGGGAGCCGAAGGAAGCCTTCCACGCCCTGGCCCGCCATTACTCGCACTACGCGCGCGAGCGACGGTAGAGCGCAGCGCAGGTCATTCCTGTCGGTTCATCGTGGTGACGAGTGTGGAGGAGACGTGGGCCAGGGCGGGGTCGGCAGCGAGGAAGAACGTCTCGACTCCGGCCAGCTCGTGGTTCATGCGGGCCATCGGCATCTCGTAGTCCAGGTCCCGAACGCCGCGGACTCCGCGGACGACGACGTCGATTCCGGCTCGGCGGCAGTAGTCGACCAGCAGGCCGGTGTGGGAGTCGACCGTGACGTTGCTCAGGTCAGCCGCTGCCGCGCGGAGCCGGTCCAGCCGTTCGGTGAGGGGGAGGCGGCCCGTCTTGTTCGCGTTGAACATCACGCACACGACGACCTCGTCGAACAGGAGGGCAGCGCGCCGGAGTACGTCCTGGTGCCCTTGAGTGACCGGGTCGAAGGATCCTGGGAAGAGGGCTCGCATGATCGGAAAGGGTAACAAGCGGCTGCCCAGGGCGAGGCCGCGTTCTACGGCCCCAAGATCGACGTCCAGGTCACCGACTGTGCCGGCCGGGAGTCCACCCTCTCCACCGTCCAGGTGGAGCGAGCCGTCGCCCATCTCGTCGAACAGCACGGCGGTGCCTTCCCCGCCTGGCTCGCCCCCACCCAGCTCGCGATCCTCCCGGTCTCCGAGACCTAATCGCCGGACGCCGAAGCGCTGGCCGAACGATGCGCCGACCTCGGGCTGCGCGCCGAGATCGCCGGTCCGGAACGCGGCAGTCTGGGCGCCCGCGTACGAGAGGCCCGGCTCGTTCCCCACCAAGCCGTCATCGGCGCCGAGGAAGCCGCTGACCACCTCGTCGCACTGCGTCTGCGGGACGGTCGACGCATAGGCCCGCAGCCGGTCAGCGACGCCCTGACCCACATCAGCGCCCTCGTCCAGACCCACAGCGGCGAACTGTGGGACAGCGCGAACCGTTCGCAGCGGGCGGAACTCACTGCCCGGCCGAGTCGGGCGCCGTCTGCCGCCCGCCGGCGTGCAGGGAGCCGAGGAGGGCCAGTGCGTGGGCGGACGGGCTGCCCGGCTCGGCGTGGTAGATGACGAGTTGCTGACCCGGCGCGTCTCGGACGTCGAAGGACTGGTACGTCAGGGAGAGCGGGCCGACGTCCGGGTGAAGGAGCTGCTTGGCGTCCCGGGTCTTGCCGCGCACGGCGTGCTGCGCCCACAGGCGCCGGAATGCGGCACTGTGCTCGGTCAGCGTGTCCACGAGGTCTCGCAGGCGCGGGTGTTCGGGATCGAAGCCGGCTGCCTGGCGCAGATTGGCGACGACGGCCTGCGCGGCCCGGTCCCCGTCCTGGTAGAACTGCCGTCCCGCCGGGTCGAGGAAGGTCATGCGGGCCAGGTTGTCCGCGGGGGCGAAGGAGGCGTAGAGCGCGTCGGCCAGGGCGTTGGTGGCCAGCAGGTCGAGGGTGCGGCTCATCACGAACGCCGGGGTGTGCGCGTAACCGTCCATCAGCTGTCGCAGCGCGGGGCTGACCCGCTCGGTGATCTGGACGCAGTCCTGGCCTTCGGGTGACACCCCGGCCAGGCGGTGCAGGTGGGCGCGGGCGTCCGTGTCGAGGAGCAGCGCGCGGCCGAGAGCGTCCAGCACTTGCGCTGAGGGGTGCCGCTCGCGGCCCTGCTCCAGCCGGGTGTAGTAGTCGGCGTTGACTCCGGCCAGGACGGCGACCTCCTCACGGCGCAGCCCGGCGACCCGGCGTACGCCGTGACTCGCCATGCCGACGTCCTGCGGCCGCAGGGCGGCGCGGCGTGCGCGCAGGAACTCCCCGAGATGGTTGTCGTCCATGCCCTCCAGGCTAGGCGGTGGCCCGGCCTGCTTCCTGGGTGTGTCGCACCCAGGCAGAGAACACCCTGGTACCCCCTCGCTGACCTGCGCAGACTCGGTCACGCAGCACACCACCGCAGCACATCACCGCTCACCGAGGAAGGAAAACCCGATGACACAGGACGCGCGGAGTGACCGTAGCCCCGGGAACGCCGATGTGGTCGGCATGTGGGTGACCGCGGACGGTCACATCCGTCAGGAGCTGCTGCCGGACGGCCGCTACGACGAGGCCCGAGGGGATCGGCGCAGCGCGTACACGGGCCGGTACACCGTGACCGGCGACCACCTCGACTACGTCGACGACACCGGATTCACCGCCACCGGGGACCTCCGGGACGGCGTGCTCCACCACGAACACCTCGTGCTGTACCGCGAGGAGAAGCCCTCAGAGGAGAAGCGCTCATGAGGGAGGCGGAAGCGCCCCCGCCCCGCACAGCCGTCCCTCCACCAACCCGCCCGACCGCCACCGGAGGAAGGCAGAGCAGTGAAACAGACCCGCGAACTCGCCACCGCACCCGCCCATGAGGCCGGAGCCGGCCCAGAGGCGTCTCCCGCGCCCGGCACCCTGGCCCTGCTGGTCCTGTGCGCGGCGCACTTCATGGACGCCATCGACCTGTCCGACGTGGGCGTGGCCCTGCCGGCCATTCAGCGCGACCTCGGCATGGCGTCGGCGTCCCTGCAGTGGGTCGTCTCCGCCTACGCACTCGGCTACGGCGGATTCCTCCTCCTGGGCGGCCGGGTCGCCGACCTGTTCGGCCGGCGGCGCGCCTTCCTGACCGCGGTCGCCGTCTTCGGCGTGGTCAGCGTGCTGGGAGCGCTCGCTCCGACCGGCGCCCTGCTGATCGCGGCACGGCTGGTGAAGGGCGTGGCCGCGGGCTTCCTGGCCCCGGCGGCCCTCTCCCTGATCACCACCGGCCGGCCGGAGGGCCCGCGGCGTGGCCGTGCCCTGGGGTGGTACGCCACCGCGGGCGCCTGCGGCTTCGTCGGGGGCCTCGTCCTCGGCGGCGTCCTGACCGCGCTCTCGTGGCGGCTGGTCTTCGCTCTCCCGGTGCCCATCGCCGTGGTGGCGTTCCTCGCCGGGCGCCGTCTGCTCCCGGCGGGTCCCCGGGGCGGCGCCCGGAGCAGCACCCGCGAGAAGATCGACGTTCCCGGCGCGCTGACGGCCACCGGCGGCCTGGTGCTCCTGGTCTACGCCCTCACGCAGGCTCCGTCGCACGGCTGGCTGTCGGTCCGCACCCTCGTCCTCGTCGCCGCGGCAGCCGGCCTGCTCGTGCTGTTCCTCCGCGTCGAGTCCCGGTCGCGCAGGCCCCTGGTCCCCCTGCACTTCCTCACCGGGCGCGCGACCGCGGGCACCAACCTGACGATCTTCGCCATGTGGGGCGCCTACACGTCGTTCGCGTTCCTCGCCACGCTCTACCTGCAGAACGTGCTGGACTGGTCACCGCTGTGGACCGCCGGTGCCTTCGTCCCGCTCGGCCTCGCCAACGGTGCGCTCGCGCCGTACGCGGGACGGCTCGCGGCCCGGTTCGGCGTTCACCGGATGATCCCCGCCGGAATGCTGCTCCTCGCGCTGTCCTACGCGCTGTTCTTCCGCATCGGCCCCGACAGTCCCTTCCTCACCGTGGTCCTGCCGGTCATGATCGTCAACGGGATCGGTACCGCGGCGACGTTCCCCGCGCTGAACATGAGCGCGGTGGCCGGGGTGCCCGACCGGGACCAGGGGCTGGCCGGGGCCCTGCTCAACACGTTCATGCAGATCGGCGGGGCCGTCGTCCTCGCCCTCGTCACCGCGGTCGTCGACGCCGGACAGCGGTCGGACCCGGGCCACCCGCTGGCGGGCTACGGCCCCGGCACCGCCGTCATCGTCGCCACCGTGCTGGCCGGTCTGACCGGCACCCTCCTCATCCGGCACCGAACCGACAGCCCCGCCCCCGACCGCGACCACTGACAGCACGGCCCCTCACCCCCACCCCACCAGGGAGTACCGCATGACTTCCACGCCCCCACCCCCCGAAGCAGCCGAGTTCGCCGGGAAGACCGCCCTCGTCACAGGCGCCGCGCGCGGTGTCGGCAAGGAGACCGTGGCACTCCTCCACGAACGCGGCGCACGCGTCGTCGCCCTCGACGTACGGCCCGAACTCGCGTCCCTGCGGGAGGAGTTCCCCGGGGTGCTGACGGTGACCGGCGACGTCACCGAGGAAGAGACGGCCACCCGTGCGGTGCAGTCCGCCGTCGATGCCTTCGGCGGACTGGACATCCTGGTCAACAACGCCGGTCGCACCCTGAACAAGCCCGTCACGCGGACCACCGCCGAGGACTGGGACAGCGTGATGTCCGTCAACGCCCGCGGCGCCTTCTTCTTCGCCCGCGAGGCCTTCCGGACCATGGAGGAGGGCGGCGGTGGCGGAGCCATCGTCAGCACCGGTTCCTACGCGTCCACGGTCGGCCTGCCCGAGGGAGCCGCGTACAGCGCGTCGAAGGGCGCTCTGGCCCAGCTGACCAAGGTGCTGGCGCTGGAGGGCGGTCCTCTCGGCATCCGCGCGAACCTCGTCGCCGCGGGCGTCGTCGAGACCGACTTCCTCGACACCTTCCGCCCCGACAGCCGCGCCTATCTCGCCTCCTTCGCCGGCGCCCATCCGCTGGGCAGGGTGGCACAGCCCCGGGAGATCGCGGAGGTCTTGTGCTTCCTCGTCTCGCCGCGGTCCGCCTTCGTCACGGGCGCCGTGCTCGCCGCCGACGGCGGCTTCACCGCGGCCTGAGCAGCTCCGCAGGCCCAGCCGGCCCAGCCGGCCCAGCCTCAACAGATAAGAACATCTGTTCCTTACGTAGTGTACTTTTGTTCTTATGGATGAGGCGGAGATACCCGACGGGCGGACGACAGCGGCCGACGAAGGGCGCCGAGCGCGCCGGTACGACCCGCGGCGCAGGGAGCGCGTGCTCGACGCCGCGCTGGAGGTGCTCGTCGAGGACGGCGTCGCCGGGCTCACGCACCGCAAGGTCGCCGCCCGTGCGGACGTACCGCTGGGCTCCGTCACGTACCACTTCGCGAGCCTGGCCGAACTGCGCACGCACGCGTTCGCCTGGTACGTCGAGCAGCGGACCGCCGAGTACGAGGCGCTCTTCACCGGGGTGGCGTCGCGCGAGGACCTGATCGACGTGCTGGTGGAGCAGGTCAGCGAAGTGCCGTCCCGGTACCGCAGCGCGGTCCTCGGCTTCGAGTTGCATTTGGCCGCACTGCGCGATCCCGCGCTGCGCGCGCTGACCCACGGGTGGACCGCCTCCAGCCGGGCGGTGCTGGCCCGTTTCACCACCCCGGAGACCGCCGCCCGTCTCGACGCCCTCCTGGAAGGAATGATCATGCACGCGCTGCTGTCCACGGAGCCGGAACCGCGCGAGGTGACACGGGCAGCCATCGTGCAGGCACTCGGCCCGGCCGCCGGACCGGCTGCGTGAACACGCCCCCAGGGGACCCGTACGCCCGCGAGACCACGCGCGCCGTACGGTCGACCCACCTGGTGTTCGCCCTGCTGGGCCTGGCCGGGGCGTCGTGGGCGTCCCGCCTGCCGCAACTCCGCGACCGGCTGGATCTGGACGCCGCGTCGGTGGGCCTTCTCCTGCTGCTCCTCGCGGTCGGTGGCCTGGTGGCACTGCCCCTGGCCGGCCCGCTCGTCGCACGCGTCGGGCCGCGCCGGGCCGTCACCGCGGTGGCCGTGCTCGTCGGCGCCGGACTCGGCGCGGTGGCCGTCGGCTTCGCCCTCTGGCCACCGCTGCTCCTCACCGGACTCTTCGTGCTGGGCACCGCCACGGGTTTCTGGGACGTCGCGGTCGCCGTGCATGCCGCCGCCCTCGAACGTCGGCTCGGGCGCGCCCTGATGCCCCGCTTCTTCGCCGGGTTCAGCCTCGGCACCGTGGCGGGCGCCTGCCTCGGCGCGCTCATGACGGTCCTGCGCGTACCGGTGAGCCTGCACCTCGGCGCGGTGGCCGTGCTCGTGACCCTGCTGACACCCGCGGCCGCCCGGCACTTCCTCCCACGGCCTGCTGCTGACACGGCACGGGTACCGCGAGGGAAGGCGCGAGCGGCCGGATCACAGGCATGGCGCGACCCGCGCACGGTCGCCCTCGGTCTCCTCGCTCTCGCCTTCGCGCTGGCGGAAGGCGCGGGCAGCAACTGGATCAGCCTCGCCGTCATCGACCGCCACCGCGCCACCGCCGCCGTCGGCACCCTCGCCTACGCCGCGTTCCTCACGGCGCTCACACTGGGCCGTTGGCTGGGACCGCTGCTCATCGACCGCCTGGGCAGACCCGGTGCACTGCGCGCGGCGGCCGCCACCGCCTGCCTCGGGATCGCCCTGTTCGCGACCGGACCCCGGCTTTGGACAGGCTTCGCCGGCGCACTGCTGTGGGGAGCGGGCGCCGCACTCGGCTTCCCCCTCGGCCTGAGTGCCGGCGCCGACGATCCCGCCCGCGCGGCCGCCCGGGTCGGGGTGATCACCTCGATCGGCTACTGCGGCTTCGTCTGCGGCCCGCCACTGATCGGAACCCTCGCCGACCGAACCGGCCTCGCACCGGCCCTGCTGGCGATCGCCGTCGTCATAGCCGCCTCCCCCGCACTCGCGGGCGCGGTACGCACCACCCCGCAGGCCACGGACAAAGAAAAAGAACAGGCCACGAACAAAGAAAAGGAGCACCCTTGTCGACCGCCGCGCCCCTCATCCAAGTCAGTGACGCCGACCTGAACGACCTCCGTGCCCGGCTGCGTGCCACCCGGTGGCCCGAACCCTGGCCGGTCGACGGCTGGGAGGCGGGCACCGACACGGCCGAACTCCGCCGGCTCGTCGGCTACTGGGCCACCGACTACGCGTGGCGAACCCACGAAGCCGCCGTCAACGCCCTGCCCTCCCACTTCGCCGACATCGACGGCACACCGGTGCACTACCTCCGTTACGAGGCCGAACACCCGGACGCCCTGCCGATCGTGCTCACCCACGGCTGGCCGAGCACCGTCCTGGAACTCACCACGCTCGCCGAACGACTGGCCACCCCGTCCCGCCACGGAGGCGACGCCCGCGACGCCTTCACCGTGATCGTCCCCTCGCTGCCCGGCTTCGCCTTCTCCCCCCAACGCCCCACCCTGACCGACGCCGAGCAGACCCATGACCTCTGGCACCGGCTGATGCACGACCACCTCGGTTTCCGCCACTACGCGGCACACGGCGGAGACCTGGGCGCCGGCATCACCTCACGGCTGGCCGAGGCACACCCCGAGGCGGTCGTCGGCATCCACCTGCTCGCCGCCGCGGCCCCCGCCGACGCCGACCCGGCCTCGCTGACCCCCGAGGAGACGGCCTTCCTCGCCTCTACCGCGGCCTGGCAGACAGAGGAAGGCGGCTACATGCACCAGCACAACACCCGCCCCCTCACCCTCGCCCCGGCCCTGGCCGACTCACCCGCCGGGCTGCTCTCCTGGATCACGGAGAAGTACCGCGCGTGGAGCGACTGCGGAGGCGACCTGTCCACACGCTTCAGCGACGACTTCCTCCTCACCCAGGCGTCCCTCTACTGGTTCACCGGCACGATCTCCACGTCCTTCCGGCCGTACTACGAGTACGCGCACCACCTGACCCGGCGAGTGCGGCGGGTGGAGGTCCCCACGGCCCTCGCCCTGTTCCCCGCCGACCTCGCCCGACCGCCGCGCAGCTGGGCCGAGCGCACCTACCACCTGACGCGCTACACCCACATGCCCCGCGGCGGCCACTTCGCCGCCCACGAGGAACCCGCCCTGCTCGCCGACGACATCACCGCGTTCCTCCGCGACCTCCGCTCGCCACTGCGCCGGGTCTCGCGGCCGGGTAGGTGAGCGTGGACGCGGACAGAAGGAAGGGGGCCGTCACGCGGTACGCGCCCGCCCGGTGGCCTCCAGCACCGCGGCCAGGAAGCGGCGTACCGTCTCCAACTCGCCCTGCTCAAAGCCTTCCGCGGCCACCACCACCTCCCCGATCACCGATCCGAAGAAGCTCCATCCGAGGTCCATGGCCTTCTCCTCCACCTCCAGCAGGACGCGCCGCCGGTCTGCCGTGTCCCTGCTGCGCCGAACCAGTCCGAGCCGCTCCAGCCGGTCCACCAGGGCAGTGGTCCCGGCGGAGTTCAGGCGCAGTTGCTCCCCGAGCCGGCCGGGCGTGGCCCGCGTACCGCCGCGTGCCGCGTCCAGCAGTTGGATCAACGCCCGTACATCGGTGGGATGCAGCCCGTGGCGCGCCGCGAACTCGGCGGCCAGCAGGTCGAATTCCACGGTGACCGCGCGCAGCAGGTGAACCAGTCCCATCGCCGGACTCTGATCGTCCATGCACACTCCCCTCGATCCGGCGATAATATCTCGCTGAACGAGATTATCGCCCATCGAGGGGAATGCTCATGTCTCTGTCCCCGTCCCGTGCCGCCTTCGCCGTTGCCTACGACGAGCTGCGCGCCCTCTGGCCCGAGTCCACCGAGGAACGCGATGTCGCCACGCCGTACGGGCGCACTCGGATCCATGTGTACGGCCCCGCGGACGGCAGCCCACTGGTGCTGCTGCCCGGCGGCTCGGCCACCGGCCTCGCCTGGTTCGCCAACGCGCCGGCCCTCGGTGCGCGGCACCGGGTGCACGCGGTGGATCTGATGGGTGACGCCGGCCGCACCGAACGCCGGGGCACACCGCTCAAGAGCGCCGACGACATGACGGCTTGGCTGGACGCACTCCTGGACGGTCTCGGGCTCGCCCGCACGCGCCTGTGCGGTCACTCCTACGGTGCCTTGCTGGCCGCCCGGTACGCCCTGCACGCGCCCCGACGCGTCGACCGCCTCGCTCTCATAGACCCCACCCAGGTCTTCGCCGGTTTCCACCCCGGCTACCTGCTGCGCGCGCTGCCCACCCTGATCCGCCCGAGCGAGGCCCGCGCCCGCGCCTTCCTGGCCTGGGAGACGGCAGGCACCCACCCGGACGAGACCTGGCAGCGCCTCTACGCACTGGCCACCACGGTGCCCGGCCGCAAGCTGTTCCCCGGTCCCCGCCCCCGGGCCGCCGACCTCCCCATGCCGACCCTCGTCCTGCTCGCGGAGCACAGTCGCGCCCACCAGGCCGAGAAGGTCGCCGCCCGGGCCCGCCGGACCCTCCCCCAGGGTGAGGTGACCGTACTCCCCGGAGCCACCCACCACTCCCTGCCACTCACCGCACCCGAACAACTGAACAACCGATTGCTGGAATTCCTGGCCTGACAGCACCCAGCGTCAGGGGCCACGGTCTCTCCGTACCCGGCGCTCCTGCGCACGTCCCCGACCCAACAGATCAGTTGGGTCCGCGACGGTGCTTGGCGTATGCCTGGTCGATCAGGGCCAGGAACTCGTCGATACTCTGCGGCCGCCGCTCGATCTCATGCTGTGTCGCTCGCGTGACGATGCTCCGCCACGGCTCCTGCGGCGGCAGGAGTGGAATGTTCGCCTGCGGCCATTCACGGGTGAGGGCCCACGCGGCCACGCGTCCGAGGCTGTAGATGTCCTATGCGGGAACGGCGTCATGCGGCTTGACGGACAGCTCAGGCGGAGCGAACCCGAGGGTGCCTATGTACGCGCCGGTGCGGCCGATGAAGGTGGTACGGCCACGGGCCCGCCGCACAGTGCCCCAGTCGGCCAGCGTCCACCGCCCGTGCAGCAGGAGAATGTTCGACGGCTTGAGGTCGCGGTGGCGCCAGCCGTGCCGGTGGGCCTCGGCCAGAACGGACGCCACCGCCTTGATCATGCCGGTCAGCTGCTTCGGGTCCTCCAGCTGAAGGGCCTGCTCTTCCGCGGTCGCCTCGGCCAGCGGCATGACGAACCACTGATGTGCGGCGTCGAAGTCGAGAACCGGCATGACATGCGGATGCTCGTGCAACATACGGGAGATCTCGATCTCACGTCCCATCCGGGCGGCCGCCTTCTTTCCCGGCGAGATCCGCCGCTTGAACGCGACCTCCATGCCCGACGCTTTGTGAACGCCCCGGAAAACTTCCGCTTGGCCGCCCTTCTTGGGGATACGCTCCAGGGCGTAGTCCTTTTTCACTCCGCGCGCGGCCTCGATCACCTCGCGGTAGCGCCCCAGAATCGGTGGTACTTCCTCCAGCGGCCCCACGGCACGTGCGAGCAGGCGACGGCTGAACCGGTCGATGAACCGCCGCACGGTCATCTCTGCGTTCGGTTCCCGCACGGCCCCATCGGCGTAGCAGGTGTAGGCGATCTCGTCGTAGAGCTCATCACCGCGGAACTGGTTCAGTGCCTCTTCGAGCCTCGGCTGGACGTATGTGCTTTCGCCCTGCTCCAGCATGATGAAGAGCCCGAGCTGCGGCGGCAACCCACCGTGGTCATGAGAACTCCGCGCGAAGAAGGCTCGTGACGCCAGCTCGTGGATCCGGTTCGCCAAGTTCTTCGAGGCGGAGATCCGGGGAAGTGGAGTGAAATCGATGGCTCCGAGCGGAATTTCGTCCTTGGCTACGACGATGTCCCAGCGGGTTTTCCCCAGACCGAAGGAACTCGGCAGATGCGCGGCAGGGCCCACCCGCACCCAGGAGCGATCGATGCCACGTTCGACAAGCGCATCGGCTGTTGCATCGATGACAGACGCCAGGTTCCGCGCGCCCACAGCACGGCGCTGGAGCGCGTCGTAGTCCCGCGTGTTGCGGTCGACCCAGTAGTTCCGGGCCGCGGCCGCCAACGCCTCTGTCATCAGATCTCCCTCTCTGCGTGAACACCGCCCGCCCGACTGCCCGCACTGACCGGCCCCCGGCCGCCTCGGTTCCCGCACCCGGCAGTCACTCGGTCCCGTACGACCAGGGTCACGTACCCACTACCGCCCAGGATGCCGGCGCTCGCCACGGCCCACAGGTCCAGCAGCCGGCTCCGGCGGCGCCCCCAACTTCGTACGCTCGGCGCGTCGGCCGTGCCCGCCAGGCACCGCAGCAGGAAGAGCCCGGCGCCGAGGGTGCGCACCCCGTTCCAGCCGACGTGAGCGTGCACCACGCCGGCCAGGGCTGAACCGATCGCCCCTCCGGCGAAGTAGCACGTCATATAGGCCGAGGTGATACGTCCGCTGCTCCCCGGCCCGGGGCGATCAGGCCCGTCTCGTAGGCGAAGACGACGGCCTGGACGCGGTCGCGCAGGTCCAGCTTGGACAGGATGCGGCCGACGTGGCTCTTGATCGTGGTCGGGCTCAGGAACAGCTGGGCGGCGAGTTCGGCGTTGCTGAGGCCCGTCGCGAGCAGGCGCAGTACTTCGAGTTCACGCGGGGTCAGGATGGAGAGATCGCGGTGCGGGGCGATGGTCTGCGGCGCGTCGTGGCGGGCGAAGCGCTCGATCAGCCGGCGGGTGATCGTGGGCGCGAGGAGCGCGTCGCCGGACTGCACCAGGCGTAGGGCGGCGACCAGGTGTTCGGGGGTGACGTCCTTGAGCAGGAACCCGCTGGCGCCGGCCGTGAGCGCGTCGTAGACGTAGTGGTCGAGGTCGTATGTGGTGAGGATGATGACCCGGGTCTCCCGCGTGCTTTCGCTCCCGAGGATGCGCCGGGTGGCCTCGATGCCGTCCATCTCCGGCATCCGGATGTCCATGAGGACGATGTCGGGCCGTGTGTCGCGGACCGCGGCGACGGCCGCGGCCCCGTCGGCCGCCTCGGCTGTCACTTCGATGCCGTCCGCGGCCAGGATCATCTTGAAGCCGGTACGTACGAGAGCCTGGTCGTCCGCGATGACGGCGCGCAGTGGTGGCCTGTCCGCTGTCATTCCGCGCTCCTCGGGATGCGTGCCGTGACCCGGTAGCCGCCGGACTGTGTCGGCTCGGCCGTCAACTCGCCCTGGTAGACGGCCAGCCGCTCGCGCAGCCCGATGTGGCCGCGGCCGCTGCTCTCCACCGGTGAGGAGTCCTTGGTGCCGCCGGTGTCCGTGATTTCGATCTCCAGATCGTCGTCGGTGTGGGCGATGGAGACGGACGCCTCCGCGCCGCGCGCGTGCTTGATCGTGTTGGTCAGCGCCTCCTGCACGACGCGGTAGGCCGCGAGGTCCACTCCCGGTGGCAGTGGCTCCGGCGGCAGCGACATCCCGACGCTCACGGGCGTCCCGGCGGCCCGTACCCGTGCGATCAGCGCGTCGAGCTGGGCGAGTCCGGGCTGCGGCTCCAGGCCGTCAGGACGCTCGTAGTCCGGGGCCGTCAACAGGCCCATCACGTGCCGCAGTTCGGCCATCGCTGCCCGGCCGCCCGCCTCGACGGCCAGCAACGCCTCCTTGGACTGCTCGGGCACCACATCCATCACCTTGCGCGCCGCGCCCGCCTGGATCACCATCACGCTCACATTGTGGCTCACGACGTCGTGCAGTTCGGCGGCGATTCGGGCACGCTCCTCCGCCACGGCCCGGCGCATGGCCTCCTCCTGGGCCGCCTGCAATTCGGTGACCCGGTCCCGGCTGGCCGCCAACCGCAGTTGCAGGAAGCGGACCAGGCTGGCGAGCATCCCGGCCACCAGCAGCACGAATCCCGGGCTCGACCATCCGGGGACCACCGGGTCCGCGTCCCGGAAAGCGAAACCCGACAACGCGGCGGCCATCACCAGAACGGCGATCGCCAACGTCCGGTAACGGCTGTACACGATGGCGCTGTAGGCAGCGATGACGCAGGCCAGCACGGTTGTCCAGGAGGCGGAGCCGCCGATGGCCAGGGTCGCGGCCAGTACGGTCACGAACACGGTCAGCGCGTACCGGCGCCGGAGCACCAGTGGCAGCGTCGACAGGACGACAAGGGCCCAGGGCACCGGGGGGAGGCTCGCGTCCACGGGTGCCTCGCCGGGGCCGGGTGGCGGCGGAGCCGGGACGCCGGTCCCGAGGTCGACCGTGGGGGGATGGATGTCCGCCGGTCCGCTGCCGGGGTAACGCACCGCGACGAACAGGGCGATGGCGGTCAGTACGACGGCCAGCACCGCATCGACGCGCACCGCTCGCCCGGTCAGCGGGGGCGCCTTCGCCTCGGGGCGCAGCGCGTCGGTCAGCTTCTGACGTCGGCTGCGCCGGGCTTCCGTCTCCATCCGCACATTGTGCTGTGCTCGGCGCCCGGCCCGCGTCCGCCTTGATGACCGGGGAGTTGTCCCCGAGGTCTACTCCTCGGGTAGGAGTCCGCGCCAGGATCGTCCGCGGGGAGGGGCCGATCTTGTTTCCGCGGCCGACGCGCGCGACGGGCGACCGCCTCTAGGTTCGCAGGGCCGGCAGCGACACGGCCGGCAACCCCTTCGTCGGCCCGACCCATTGGTGGCCCAACCCCGCTGGTGAGCCAACCCCTCTGGTGAGCAACCCCCTTGGCCGGCGACGACACCTGCCTCTCACGACCGTAAGGACGGACGACCCGCATGGACCACGTGATCGAACTGGAGGGTGTGGTGAAGCGTCACGACAGCGCCGGCGCGCCGGTGCTCGGACCGCTCACGCTCAGTGTCGCCAAGGGTGAGGCCCTCGCCGTGACGGGTCCTTCCGGCAGCGGCAAGTCCACGCTGCTGAATCTCGTCGCGGGCCTGGACAGGCCGACCGACGGCACTGTGTTCGTGGCCGGGCGGCGGATCGACCGGTTGAGCGAGTACTCCCTCGCCAGGTTCCGTCGCGCGCACATCGGCATGGCCTTCCAGTTCTTCCATCTTCTCGACGACCTCACCGTCACCGACAACATCCAGCTGCCGGCCCAGCTGACCGGGACCGGCAGGCGAGCGGCAGCTGCTCGGGCGGGTGAACTCATGCAGATGCTGGGCATTCACAAGCACGCCCGCGCCTACCCGGGCCGGCTGTCCGGAGGAGAGCGCCAACGGGTGGGTATCGCGCGGGCGTTGATCAACCGGCCCGCGCTGCTGCTCGCCGACGAGCCCACCGGTGCGCTCGACACCGCCTCGGGCCACGACGTCCGCGATCTGCTGAGGGAGCTGCACCGCGGTGGCCAGACCATCGTGCTGGTGACGCACGACCTGGCGCTGGCGAAGGCGTGCGCGAGCCGCACGGTCCACTTGGTCGACGGGCACGTCGCCCTCGACACGCACGCGCAGGCGGTCCGATGAGCCTGTTCGGTCACCGTGCGCTGGGCCGGGTCGTACGTTCCGGGGTGGGCCGGCGGCGGGTGCAGACCGTCGTGGTCGCCGTGGCCACGATGATGGCCGTGGCCTCGGCCGTGGTGGCCGGGTCGTTGATGGTCGCCGCGTCCGCGCCCTTCGACCACGCCTTCGCACGGCAGCGGGGCGCGCACCTCACCGCGCAGTTCGATCCGGCCAGGGCGAGTGCGGCGCGGCTGGCCCGGACCGGGGAGCTGGCCGGTGTCACCGCGAGCGCGGGGCCGTACCCCTCCACGGCGTTCCGCCCGGTGGACCGGACGGGCTTCCGCCTGCCGACGCTGACCCTGGTCGGGCGGTCCGGTCCGGCCGGTGACGTGGACCGCGTGGAGCTGAAGTCCGGCCGGTGGGTGCGGAAACCGGGCGAGATCGTGCTCAGCGCGTCGTTCGAGGGGCCGGGCGTCGGGGTCGGCTCCCCCCTCAAGGCTTCGGACTCGGCGAACGCCCCGACCCTTTCGGTCGTCGGCTTCGCCGTGTCGGCCGGCAGGAGCGCCGACGCCTGGACGGTCCCGGCGCAGGTCCACGCGCTGGCCGCGCGGGGCGAGCACCTCACGAGTCAGATGCTCTACCGCGTCGACTCCGCGGCCACGAAGGAGCAGATCCTCGCGGAGCGGGCGAGGCTCGCCGCCTCGGTGGGGCCGGGGGCGCTGCTGGGTACGCAGTCCTGGCTGGACACCAAGCGCGCCGCGGATCAAGGCGCGGCGGCGACCGTTCCGTTCGTGATGGCTTTCGGTGTGCTCGGCATCGTCATGTCGGTGGTCATCGTCAGCAGTGTGATCAGTGGTGCGGTCGGCACCGGGCTGCGCAGGATCGGCATCCTCAAGGCCATCGGCTTCACGCCGGGCGAGGTCGTCCGTGCTTACGTGGCCCAGGCGATGATCCCGGCCGGCGCCGGCATCACCGTGGGCGTCCTGCTGGGCAATTTCCTGGCCGTGCCGCTGCTGGCGGACACGGAGTCGGTGTACGGCACCGTCTCGCTGTCGGTGGCCTGGGGGGTGGACGTCGCGGTGCCGGTGGCCGCGCTGCTCGTCGTGGGGCTCGCGGCGCTGGTTCCCGCCCGGCGGGCCGGAAGGCTGCGCACGGTCGAGGCCATCGCGGTCGGCCGGGCGCCCCGCTCGGGGCGCGGGCAGTGGGTGCACCGGATGCTGGGGCGGCTGCCGCTGCCCCGGCCGGTGACCTACGGCCTCGCCGCCCCGTTCACGCATCCGGTCCGTGCCCTGGCGATGCTGCTCGCGGTGGCGTTCGGGACGGTCGCGGCGACCTTCGCGGTGGGGCTGACCTCGTCCCTGAGCGCGGTCGGCGCCTCGCAGGACCCCGAGAGCCGCGCCGCGATCACGGTCACGACGGTCAGGCTGAACGAAGCCACTCCTCCCCCGCCGCCACCTGTAGCGGGCGACGAGCCGAGCCCGTCCGCCGTGGGCGGCAGCGCGGCCGGCCCGTCCGGACCCATGGCCGCCGACCCGTCGAAGGTACGGTCCGCCATCACGTCACAGCCCGGCCTGGCGTCGTACTACGGCAAGCTACGGACCGAGGTCGCCGTGGCCGGGATCTCCGGCTCGGTCCGGGCCAGTCTCTACGAAGGCGACGCACGCGCCGGCGGCTACGAGCTGCTCGCCGGGCACTGGATCACCGGCAGGGGCCAGGTCGTGGTGCCCACACGGTTCCTGGAGCGGACCAGCACCAAGCTCGGTGACACGGTGCGGGTGACCTACGAGAAGCAGAGCGCCGAGCTGCGGATCGTGGGTGAGTCCTTCGACACCTCCGGCAACGAACTGGAGATCCACGCGGACATGGCCGACTTCCCTTCGGCCGAACCCACCACCTTCCTGGTCGAGTTGAAGTCCGGTGTCTCGGCCGACGCGTACGCCCACAGGCTGGCGGCGGCGGTACGGCCGCTGGGCGGCGACGCCACGACCGTTGCCCCGGCTGGGCAGAAGGGGGTCGTCCTCATCATGGATGCGATGGCGGTGCTGCTCACCGGCATGCTGGTGTGCGTGGCCGGCCTCGGCGTGCTGAACTCCGTCGTCCTCGACACCCGGGAACGCGTCCATGACCTGGGCGTCTGCAAGGCGATCGGCATGACACCGAGGCAGACGGTGAGCCTCGTGCTCTCCTCGGTGACCGTGATCGGGGTGACCGGCGCGCTGGTGGGCGTGCCGGCGGGGTACACGCTGCACAGCCTCGTCATGCCGGTGATGGGGCGCGCCGTGGGCACCGGCATGCCGTCACTCGTCCTCGATGTGTACACGCCGGTCCGGCTGTTCCTGCTGGGACTGGGAGGCGTCGTACTCGCGGTGCTGGGCGCGCTGGTCCCGGCCGGCTGGGCGGCCAGGGTCCCTGCGGTGACAGCGCTGCGCACCGAGTGACCGTGGCCGCGTCACCTTCGGTGCACTTCGTCGCGGAGCGCGGCAGCCACGGCGACCTCCGTGCCGGCGAGCCCGACGGAAGCCCATGCCTGCGGCCCCGCACCCACCAGCCCGAGCCGTACGGGACCGGGTCTGGCCGCCGCATCCACGGCTAGGCGCCGACGGCACCGGTGCGGCCGGAGACACGTGGTCCGTCCCAGGTCCTACGCCAGAGGTTGCAGGGCACGCGAAGCCTCTGGTCCATCTCCCCGGAGCCGGAGCCGAGTTCCGCCACCGCGCGGCCCTGCCGGGTGGTAGCGGCCAGGTGGTAGCGGCCGGCTGCCGGTGGTGGGACCGTGTGACCGCGCTGCTGCCGGTTCCTGGGGACTTGCGGTTCCCGCCGTCGTGGTGCGGACCCAGAGGAAGGGGCCCCGATGTTCTGGACGTTACTCGCCCGCCCGCCGCGCCGTAGAGTGCGCCACCGCTTCTCCGCCCTGATGGTGAGCCTGGTGCTGGCGGCCACCGGCGTGGCCGGTCTGGCCACCGCCGACGCCGCCGCCGCTGCCCCGACCGGTCCCCTGGTCTACGTCGCCAACAGCGGCTCCGGCAACGTCTCGGCGGTCGACAGCAGCACCAACACCACCACGGCCACCATCCCGGTGGGCGGCACGCCCCAGGACGTGGCCGTCAACCCGGCCGGTACCAAGGCGTACGTCACCGACACCGGCAGCGGCACGGTGTCGGTGATCAGCACCGCGACCGGGGCCGTGACCGCCACCGTCCCCGTCGGCGCCCTCCCCGACGCTGTGGCCGTCACCCCGGACGGCACCCAGGTGTACGTCACCAACCTCGGCGACAACACCGTCTCGGTGATCAGCACCGCCACGGACAGCGTCACCGCCACCGTCGCCGTGGGCGTGCGCCCCGTCGGCGTGGCCGTCAATCCGGCCGGGACCCAGGTCTACGTCACCAACGACAGCGACACCAACACCCTCTGGGTGATCAGCACCGCGACCAACACCGTCACCTCCTCCATACCCCTGCCCGCCCACGCGTACGGGGTGGCCTTCAACCCGGCCGGTACGCTCGCCTACGTCGCCCTGGTCAACGGCTACTCGGTCGCGGTGATCAACACCGCCGGCGGCACGGTGGCCTCGACCGTCCGGGTCGGCACCTCCCCTCGGGGAGTGGCCCTCTCCCCCGACGGCACACTCGTCTACGTCGCCAACTACTCCGACGGCACGGTCTCGGTGATCAACACCGCCACCGGCACCGTCACCGCGACCGTCCCGGCCGGGTCCGGACCGGAGGCAGTGGCGTTCAACCCGGGCGGCACCCGGGCGTACATCACCGATGTCAACACGAACACCGTGACGGTGATCGACACCGCCACCAGTACCGTCGCGTCCACCTTCACCGTCGGCGCCCATCCGGCCGGGATCGCCTTCGTCCCCGTGGCCCTCCCCACCGTGACCGCTGTCAGCCCGGCCGGCGGACCTACCTCCGGCGGCACGAGCGTCACCATCACCGGAACGAATCTGTCCGGCGCCGCGATCACCTTCGGCGGCCACCCGGCCACCGCCGTGATCTGCACCGCCACCACCTGCACCGCCACCGCGCCGGCCGGAACCGCGGGCACCGTCGACGTCCGGGCCGCCACGACGGCCGGCACCAGCGCGATCAGCCCGGCCGACCACTACACCTACGCCGACGCCGACCTGGGCGTGACCCTGGCGGCCACCGGCGTTCCCGGCCTGCTCAACGGCCACATCGACTACACCATCACCGTCAAGAACAACGGCCCCTCGGCCCTGACGTCCGCCACCGTCACCGCCACCCTCCCGTCCCCGATGACCGCCACCAGCAGTTCCTGCGCCACCACCAGTGGTCACGTCACGTGCGCCCTCGGGGCCCTGGCGCCCGGCGCCACCACCACTCGCGCCTTCACCGCCCCGGTCGGCCTGCTCACCCTGGCCCTGCCGTACACCGTCACCGTGACGCGCACTGCCAGCAGCCCCGTGGACACCAACCCCGCCAACGACACCGCCACCCGCACCTGCACCGTGGTCACCTCGCTGACGATCGACTGCGGCTGACACCGACACCACCGGAGCGCTGCCCTCGCGGTCCCTCGGCCGGGAGGTCGGCGCATTCGGAGGTGCGTGACCGCGTCGGTGGCAGCGTGCGGACGCTCACACGGGCCAGTCGGGCCACGCGCCCCACGGTCAGATGCCCTTCCACACCCGCAACCATGCGGCATCACGCCACGTGAGGGTCGAGCGCTCCGCTCCCCGTGCCGCGCCGCTCATCCGGTCCGTCCTCGTCGTCCTTGCTTGCGGTATCCGTCCAAGACGTCCTGCCGGAGCAGGAGACCGAAGCCGGCGGACTCCAGCCGCAGGCCCAACTGGGTCTCGTCGATGCCGAGATCGGACGCGGTGTCCGCGAGGTGCCAGTCGTTGGCGGCGAGCCTGCTGAGAAGGTGACCGCGTCGGACCTGGGTCTCGGACAGGCGAAATGTCTTGAGGTAGGCGGTCCTGCCCGAGTCGTCGATGATGGCCTCACCGATGTGGTTCTCCTGCTTGGGGCGGAACGGCGGCAGGAAGCGGGAGAGCGTGAAGCGTCCCATCCGGTACACCGACTGCCAGGTGTACGTATGCTCCAGCAGGCCGGTAGCCATGGTGGTGTCGTGGAAGTGCGTCCAGGCATCTTCCTGCTCGGCAACCGCCGTACGCAGGTCGGCCAGGGAGCGGACCCGCGAGTCGGGGATGCGGGCCCGGAAGTCCTGCACGGGCGGCATCAGCGTGCCGTAGTGGTGGATCAGTTCGCCGTACAGGTCTTGCAGAAGCGTCGGGTGGAGTGCGCGGTAGTCGTCGGGATGCGGGACCGCGAACGCCGCAGCGAGGGCATCGGCGGCGTAGACCAGCACGCCACATTGGCCGGGATGGATCTCGAAGACGCGCAGTGCGTCAGCGAGTCCGCGTACTTCGGCACCCACATAGGCTTCCTCGACGCGTGGGGAGAGCCCTTGGCGGATCGCACGCTGCGACCACTCCCGCCAGGCGAGCGAGGGACCGCCGAAGTGCAGTGCCAGGTAGCCTTCCAGCGCCAGATGCATGGGGAGGAACCGCAGCCGGTCCTTGGCCTGGCGGCGGGCCATGCGGCGGTGGAAGTGCAGGCCCGTCGTGGCGGCGGGAGCGGCCCTGTTGTCGGCCGAGAGCTGGGTGCCGTAGGCGGCTGCCGGCGTGCCGTCACCGGTCCACGTGGCGACGAAGCCGTGCGGGATGTAGGAGACATAGGCATGGTGCGGGCCGACCTCGACCAGGCCGGACACGTCGTCGTACAGCTCGGGGCGCAGGCGGAGATCCTCGACGGGTTCGTCCCGCAGGAGCGGCACCAGACGGACGGCGCCCCAGACCTGGGAGGGTCCGGTGGCCAGGCCGGTCAGGTCCAGTGTGGTCATCGCGCCTGCTCCTGCTGGTGCCCGTTCAGCATCCGGGCCGCACGGGTGTCCATGTAAGTGATCAGTTCGGTCAGCCCGGTGCGGCCTTCGGCGAACTGGGCGAGTTCCACCAGTGCGGGAAGGTCCTCGGCGTCACGGATGCCCGCGGTGGGCACCGACGCGGACAGCCGGCGTACGTCGAAATCGGCGGCGTCGTATACGGGGTTGAGATGCACGATGCTGGTGCGACGCTCGGGGTCGAGCCGGGTCCGCCAGATGCGCAGCACTTCGGCGGCCAGGCCGGGAGGTGCGTTGTCCCATCCGTCGGAGACGATCACCAGCCTTGACGGGGTGGTGTCCAGGGCGTCGAGGATCCGTCGGCCCAGTGGCGTCGGCCCGTACGGACGGGTCAGCAGTGCGTCGGTCCGCCCGGACGTCCACAGTCCGGTGTAGCTGCCGGCAAGGGCCGCGAGCAGGTAGTGGCAGGCCAGTGCCACGGCCAGCGGTCGACGACGCTTGTGAGCCGAACCGGACGCGGAAAAGCTGTCGTCCAGGACGGCGGTGACCTTGCCCCAGCTCCCCTGGTGCGAGCCGGCCATCCGGTCGGCGGCCGATTCCAGGGCGCGGGTCAGCTCGGCGCGTCGGCGCACGCGGTCCTCGACCGGCAGCGAGAGCACATAGGTCGCCAGGCGGGTCAGCGGCATCCCGGCCAGGTCGGCTCGTACCGCTGTGGTCCCGCGCCTGTGCGCGGACTCCTGCAAGCGCAGGGTCTCCAGGCGGGTCATCCGTGGAGCTATGCGCTCCAGGAAGACGTCCCGCGAGATGCCGTGCTGGGCGGCGAAGCCTTCGGCGGTCGTATAGGGAAGCTCGTACAGGGCGGCCTGCTCGTAGTGCGCGCGGCGCCACGTCTCCAGGAGAGGTGTCGCGTAGTGCGAGCGGGTCAGGGGCGCGAACACGAACGTCCGCAGTTCCTCACCGGCGGGGGCCAGGTGCGCGTGGCGTAGGGCTCGCTTGAGGCCGCCGCGGTACTTCACGGCGTCGAACGCCAGGTCCTGGCGGGCGGACAGCCAGTCACGCATGATGGCGCGGCTGCGGCGGTTGTTCACCCGGGCCCGGCGCAGGGCGTCGAAGAGTCCGTACACACGTTGCGGCGGCAGCATCGCCAGCCGGGACGCGATCAGACGACCCTCGCGGCGGCGCTGTTCGGCAGTGGCCTCACCCGTGGTTTCCAGCAGCCGCCGGATGATGAGGACCGCGTTGTGGTCGTTGATGTCGAGCGCGAGGACTCCGGCGTACAAGTCCCGGTAGTTGCCCAGCATGTACGCATGGAGGAAGTCCAGGGACAGCCGCTGCTCGTCCGTGTCGCTGTGGAATTCACGCTGGCTCGTGGAGGTGATCGCCGCGTTGACGAAGAGCAGTACGTCGTCGGCTGCGACGAGGTCCCCGTACGAATCCATCCCGTTCTTCCCCCAAGGGTGCGGATGCCGGCCGGGGAATGGGGGCACGAGCTGCGAATCATTGCTTCATAGGCAGGTTCCGGAAGTCGCACCGGAGTCCCGCGGCCGGCTCCAGAACCGTAACAGAGCAGGCCACAGGCCCTCGACTGATTTCCGCACGACCGGCCAAACCGACTCGGCCTGGCCTTCCACCTGGACATTCCGGTCGGCGCACACACCCACTTGGGCACCGCCGTCGTGCAGTTCACCGACCGGCGCGGTGAGGGCGCAACGGCACCCGTGACGCCGACGCGCACTTACGATGCCACCCGTGGACAACCTGAGAGAACTCTGCGAGCGCGTCCTGCGCGACCTGTCGGTGGGTGTGAACGCGGTGCCGTCCGTCACCTTCTCCGCCGCCGAGTCGGACGGTTACACGGAGATCTTCCTCCAGGACGAGACGGGAATGGGCGTGGGCTTCCTGGTGGACGCGTCGGCGCCCGAGGCGGAGATCCTCTACGAGATGGCCTACCGCATCCCGGACGCCTACGTCGACTTCCATGCCATCGGACTCCCCGTGGTACCGGGCACCGGGCGCCCCGCAGTCCCGAGGGTCGTGGCGGACACGGTCGTCTGGGAGGACCCGAACGAGAGCGGCAGTTGGTCCTGCCCGGTCGGGCGGTACCGGCTGGCCTGGGAACAGTGGCAGGAGGATTGCCGTCACTGACACCGATATGTCGTTGCGGCCTGCCGATTCCGGCGTATTCCTGCCGAAGTTGCCGTGGCCGACTTCCGGTCGTGCTCCCCGCCGCCGCGGTGAGCACGTGCCTGGCCGAATGGGTTACGGAGCGCCCGCAGGCGGTGCCGGCCGGTGTGGTCGCGGAGGCCGCGGCACCGTACCGGCCCCTGGTCAGCGGGTGGCGAGGAGTTCGAGTGTGTCGATCACGCGGTTCGAGAAGCCCCACTCGTTGTCGTACCACGCGACCACCTTGACGTGGCGGCCGTCGACGCGGGTGAGGGCCGAGTCGAAGATCGACGAGGCGGGGTTGCCCGTGATGTCGGACGACACCAGCGGGTCGTCCGAGTATTCGAGGATGCCGGCGAGCGGTCCCTCCGCCGCGGTGCGGTACGCCGCCAGCACGTCGTCGCGGGTCACCTCGCGGGCGACGGTCGTGTTGAGTTCGACGATCGAGCCCACCGGCACCGGTACACGGATCGAGTCGCCGGACAGCTTGCCGTCGAGGTTCGGCAGCACCAGGCCGATCGCCTTGGCGGCGCCGGTCGTGGTCGGCACGATGTTGACACCGGCGGCCCGGGCGCGGCGCGCGTCGCGGTGCGGGCCGTCCTGGAGGTTCTGCTCCTGCGTGTAGGCGTGCACCGTCGTCATGAACCCGTGCTCGATGCCGGCGAGTTCGTCGAGGACCGCGGCCAGCGGCGCGAGCGCGTTGGTGGTGCAGGAGGCGTTCGAGACGATCGTGTGCGCGGCCGGGTCGTAGGCGTCGGTGTTGACTCCGAACGCGAGCGTGACGTCGGCGCCGTCCGACGGCGCGCTGACCAGGACCTTCTTCGCGCCCGCGGCGAGGTGGGCGCGGGCGGCCCCGGCCGAGGTGAAGCGGCCGGTGGCTTCCAGGACGATGTCGACGCCGAGGTCGGCCCACGGCAGCTGCGCCGGTTCGCGCTCGGCCAGCACCGTGATCCGGCGGCCGTCGACGACGAGGGCGTTCCCGTCGACGGTCACCGGGCGCCCGAGCCGGCCGGCCGTGCTGTCGTAGGCGAGCAGCCGGGCGAGCGTGGCGGGCTCCGTCAGGTCGTTGACGGCGACGATCTCCAGGACGCTGTCGCGCTCCAGCAGTGCGCGCAGCACATTGCGTCCGATGCGGCCGAATCCGTTGATGGCGATGCGAGTCATGAGTGATGCCCCTTCCGTTCTCCACCAGCGTCGCCCGTGGCGCGCGCCGCTGACAGTGGCGGGAACGCCATGGTTCAAAAGGATCCCGCCACGATGCCGCCACGATCCCGGCAAGGCCCCGGCAAGGCCCCGGCACACGCTCCCTGGCACCGCGGGCCCGCCCCGGAGCCCGGCCCCGGGGTGCCGCGCAGGTCACTCGCCCCGGGTGAAGGTGCGCCGGTACTCGCTCGGTGTGGTGCCGAGGATGCGCTGGAAGTGCAGGCGCAGGTTGGCTCCGGTGCCGAGCCCGACGTCGGCGGCGATCTGTTCCACGCTGCGCTGCGAGGGCTCCAGCAGCTCGCGGGCCAGGTCGATCCGGGCGCGCATCACCCACTGCATCGGCGTGTAGCCGGTCTCCTCGACGAAACGCCGGGAGAACGTGCGCGGCGAGACCTCGGCCTGCCGCGCCAGCGTGTCGAGGGTGAGGGGCTCACCGAGCCGGTGCAGCGCCCACTCGCGGGTGGCGGCGAAGCGCTCGCCGAGCGGCTCGGGGACGCTGCGCGGCACGTACTGGGCCTGGCCGCCACTGCGATAGGGGGCGGCGACCAGACGCCGGGCCGCGTGGTTGGACGCGGCCACTCCGAGGTCGCCCCGCAGGATGTGCAGGCACAGATCGATGCCGGAGGCGGCACCGGCCGAGGTGAGCACGGTGCCCTCGTCGACGAACAGGACGTTCTCGTCGACCCGGACCAGCGGATGCCTGGCCGCGAGTGCCCGTGTGTAGTGCCAGTGCGTCGTCGCGCGCCTGCCGTCGAGCAGGCCCGTGGCGGCGAGCGCGAAGGCACCCGTCGAGATGGCGGCCAGCCGCGCGCCCCGGTCGTGGGCGGCGATCAGCGCCTCGACCACGGCCCGCGGCGGGTCGTCGCGGTCCGGGGCCCGGTAGCCGGGGACGAAGACGACGTCGGCCCACGCGAGTGCTTCGAGGCCGTGGGCGACGTAGTACGCGAGGCCGTCGCCGCCGGCCACGAGACCGGGATTCGCCCCGCACACCCGCACCTCGTACGGCATGCTCGCGCGGGTCGTGAAAACCTGCGCCGGAATCCCGACGTCGAGCGGCTTCGCACCCTCCAGCACGAGGACGGCGACGCGATGCAGGCGGGAGACTGGCACAGGAAGAGGTTACGCGGGCTGTCACCTCGGCAGGCCTCCTGCCTGCGGCGACCTCTTTGCCTCCTTCGACTGGCTCAGGTCGTCGGGGCCGGTGGGAGCGCCGCTGGAGGTTCGGCACGACTGTCCGGAGCCGCGCCGACCGGTCGCGTTTTCGGAGCGGCAGAGCACACCAAGGCGGTTGTCACCGTCCCGTCACAGTCCTGAGTCGGTGAAACCCCTGCCTGGCCCCCTATATCTCCCTGGTCACCAGCAGGTCTTCGTCGCGGAGGGGCTCACGCACCATCGTCACGTCTCCGGCTACGCCGAGTAGCGGCGCCGCCGGCACGCCGGCCTGCGCTCAGCGCCCGCGCTCAGGCGCACCATCACCTGAATCTGTGAAATACCCGTTGCCGAAGCCTGTCAGGAGCACCTGTGGCATTACGCATAGCCGTCACCGCCGAGCCGATACCTTCACATGTGTCGGCCCTGGATTACGTCATCGGCCCGGCCCTCGAACAGGGCCATGAGGTCACGCTCCACGCCCCTGTCATGTTCCGCCGCGAAGCCGAGCGACGAGGCGTGGAGTTCCGTAGGGCCGGAACAAACTGGACTTGCGATCCCGCCGTGCAGCAGACGGTCAGTGACATCTGGAAGGAATCCGGGAACGGCCCCCTCAACCGGTATGTCTTCGGCCAGCTCTGGCCGGCCCAGGCAGGCGCGAAGGCCCAGGACCTGATCACCGCGTGGACCCGGGCGCGGCCCGATCTGGTGATAGCCGAGTGCAGTGACCTCGGAGCGCACCTCGCCGCTCAGGTCCTGCGGCTGCCCCTGTTCGCGGCGGACAACGGCCTCGGCCCGGTACTCCTGAGTCTCTGGGAGACCGACATCCAGCCCTCTTTGACCAGCCTCCACAAGCGACTCGGTCAGGACACACCGCCGGAGTTGCCCCCGCTCCTCGTCCCGGCACCGCTCCCGTGGTTCTACGAGACACCGCCTCCGTCCTCCCGGGCCGTTCGGCGTACCGTCGCCGAACACCGAAGGGCTCTTCCCGGCGCCCCGACCCCGACCCGCTCCCCCGCATCCGCATCCGCATCTACATCCGCATCCGCATCCCGCCCGCTCGTGTACGTGAGCCTCGGAACTCTGGCGACCGCGATGCCCGGCCTGCGTACCGTCGTCGAGAAGGTGTACGAGGAGATCATCGCGGCACTCGCCGGCATCGACTGTGACGTGATCGTGTCCGCCGGCGATCTCGCGGAACACCTGCGGAGTGCGGGGCCCCGGGTCGAGATCGTCGAGTACGTTCCGCAGCCCGTGCTCCTGCGTAGCGTCGATCTGTTCGTCACGCACGGAGGGCGAGCGTCCCTCCTCGACGCGGTGGAGAGCGCAACGCCGGTGCTGGCGATGGGTGTTCTCGGTGACCAGCCTGACAACGCTGTCGCGTTCGCCCGGCGCGGCCTCGGCCTGGCGCTGGACCTGATGGCGACGCGCGAGGAGATCGCCGGCGCCGTGACAACCATTCTCAGGAGCCCGCACCGCGCTGCCGCCGTGAGCCGCGCAGCCGCCGAACTGTCCCGACTGCCGGCGCTCGACCTCACGGAACTGCGTGACACGGCGGCCTCACGGGATGGTGGATGACCGCGATCGGGTCGTCTCGGCTCAGCTCGGCTCAGCTCGGCTCGTTCTGGGGCCCCTCCCGGCCCGGCGATCCGGCCGGCCTTCCGCCCTCAGCTGTCCCTCACAACCCGTCCGTGCCTACTGAGCTGGTGATGCGCAGACAGGAGATTCAACAGAAAGAAGACAACTCCGACGCCCGTCGCGCATACATGCAAGGTCGTGGCGTCCGGATCCGCCAAAGCGAGTGCACACGCGATGACTTCAGCGACAGTGGCCACCGCGAACACCCACCTGAACCACCGCAGCCTCGTCACCGTGCGAGCCGGCAGCGGATAGCGAGATCTCGACTGCGTCTCCATGTCCGCCGCCTGCCCCTGCCTCCCTGCTCCATGCCCTCGCGCGCCGAGTTGTCGTCGCCGGCATGAGCAGGGAATCAGGGACCGGCCGATGGTGAACGCGGGCTCCCCGCCTCACCTGCCGGACACCCCTCACCCCGCCCGCCGTGCCCGAACCCTGCGCCACCCTCCCGGCATACGGATCAGTGAAGAAGACGTACGTCTCCTTACTCGGGGGTAGGCACGCGCCGCCGCTTGTTATACATTCCGTCTAACAAGCGGTGGCGCCACAGTCGTGTCCCGGTGACCCCGGGACCGCCGGCCGGGGCCGGCACCGCCCAGAAGGAGCGATGCGCGGATGCGTGCCCCGGCACGCCCACCGTCGTGTCCGTGATGCGGCAGGAGCGACCGGCCGGGACGTGCCGGAGCGCGGGCCTGGCGCCCGCGCGGGCAGGGCGCTGGTCCGTGCGCGTCCTCGCCGTCGTGGACCGGTGTCCCGTGAGTCGGTGACCGGGTCCACGAGCGGTGTCCATCGTCGACAAGTCAGGTGCCGCATCTGTCGGCCCAAGGAGTTCAGATGGCCAGCAGTACCGTACGACCGGAAGACCAGCCGTCGCGCGCCTCCGCCGTCGCGCAGCGTCTGCTCGACTCCTCGGCGACACTCTCCTACGACCCGCAGGTGGAGGTCGACTGGGAGACGCCGCTCGACAAGAACTACCACGGCGCGAGTCCGGAGTGGAGCACGCTCTACTCCACCGCCTACTGGGACGAGATGACCGAGGCGCAGCGCAAGGAGCTGACCCGGCAGGAGGCCGCCTCGGTGGCCAGTACCGGCATCTGGTTCGAGATGATCCTCCAGCAGCTGGTGCTGCGGGACATCTACGCCAAGGACCCCACCGACGCCGAGTTCCAGTGGGCGCTGACCGAGGTCGCCGACGAGTGCCGGCACTCCATCATGTTCGCCCGTGGCGCCAAGAAGCTGGGCGCACCGGCGTACCGGCCGCGCCGGGTCGCCGTCGAACTCGGCCGCGCCTTCAAGACGGTCGCCTTCGGCGAGGCCGCCTACGCCGCCATCCTGGTGGCCGAGGAGGTCCTCGACGTGATGCAGCGCGACTGGATGCGGGACGAGCGGGTGGTGCCGTTCGTGCGCACCATCAACAACATCCATGTCGTCGAGGAATCGCGGCACATGAAGTTCGCCCGCGAGGAGACGCTGCAGCGTCTGGAGAAGGCGGGCTGGCTGCGCCGGCAGATACATGCCTTCGTGATCGCCGTCGCCTCGTACGTCATCGTCACCAGCATGGTGAACAAGAAGGTGTACGCGAACGCCGGGCTGGACAGCGCCCGCGCCATCGCCGAGGCGAAGGCCAACCAGCACCACAAGTCGATGATGCGGTCGAGCTGTTCGGGGCTGATGAGCTTCCTCGCCTCGGCCCGGCTGCTCACCCGGCCCGCCCTCGCGTTCTACCAGCGCGCCCACCTGATCTGAACCGGACCGGCCGCCATGACCTACGTCATCACCCAGACCTGCTGCTCGGACGCCACGTGCGTCGCCGTCTGCCCGGTCAACTGCATCCACCCGACGCCGGAGGAACGCGCCTTCGGCAGCACGGAGATGCTGCACATCGACCCCAAGTCCTGCATCGACTGCGGCGCCTGCGCGGACGCCTGCCCGGTGGACGCGATCTCACCCGCCGACCGGCTGACCGGCGCGCAGGAGCGGTACGCCGAGGTCAACGCGGCGTACTACGCGGACACCGGGCCGGTACGAGTGGCCGACGGCAGTCCCACCTTCCATCACTGGGACGCGCCGGCGTTCGAGCGTACGCTGCCCGCGGACTTCCGGCGGCTGCGCGTGGCCGTCGTGGGCACCGGACCGGCCGGCATGTACGCCGCCGAGGACCTGCTGCTGCACACCGACGCGGAGGTGACGCTGATCGACCGGCTCCCGATGGCCGGAGGCCTGGTGCGGTACGGCGTGGCGCCGGACCATCCGGCGACGAAGAAGATCGGTGACACCTTCGCCCGCTTCCACACCCATCCCCGGGTACGGATGCTGCTGGGCGCCGAGGTGGGCGAGGACGTCACGGTCGAGGAGGTCGCCGCGCACCACGACGCCGTCCTCTATGCCGTGGGCGCCTCCGGTGACCGCCGACTGGGCGTAGCGGGCGAGGAGTTGGCGGGCAGCATCTCGGCCACGGCGTTCGTCGCCTGGTACAACGGCCATCCGGACGCCGTCCCCGACGGGATCGACCTGTCCGCCGCCGGACGCGTCGCCGTGGTCGGCACCGGCAACGTCGCCCTGGACGTCGCCCGCATCCTGGTCTCGGACCCGGACGAGCTGGCCGGCACGGACATCGCCGACCACGCGCTCGCGGCGCTGCGGGCCGGTGGCGTACGGGAGGTCGTGCTGCTCGGCCGGCGCGGTCCGGAGCATGCCGCCTGCACCCGGCCGGAGTTGCTGGCGCTGAGCCATCTGCCGGGTGTCGATCTAGTCGTGGACGACCATGATCCGCGGATCGGGGAGGCCCTGGCCGCGCCCGGACCGCTCGACAAGGCCGCTCTGCTGCGCGACGCCGTCCGCGAGCGGGTCGACTGGTCGCGTCCGCCGGCCGCGGAGGGCAACCGCCGGATCGTGTTCCGTTTCCACTCCGCGCCCGAGGAGGTGTGCGGAGAGGATGCCGTGCGCGGCGTACGGGTCACCGGGGGCGACGGCGGGACGGAGATCGGGGCGGGGATGGTGCTGCGGGCGATCGGTTACCGGGGTGTGCCGGTGCCGGGACTGCCGTTCGACACGGCGACGGGCACCGTGCCGCACGAGGCCGGGCGGGTGACCGGACGGCCGGGCACGTATGTCGTGGGGTGGATCAAGCGCGGCCCCTCCGGCGGCATCGGCGCCAACCGGGCGTGCGCCGCGGAGACCGTCGGTACGCTCCTCGCCGATGCCGTCGCCGGTGCGCTGCCCGCGCCGGAGCACTCGGCCAAGGCGTTCCAGCGGCTGGTACGGCGGCGCAGCGGCCACATCGTGGACGCGCGGGGGCTGGCGGCCATCGAACGGGCCGAGCTGGCCCGCGGCAGCCGGGGCGGCAGACCCCGCAGCAAGCTGGTGACGGTGCCGGAGCTGGTGGCCGCGTCGAAGGGACGGCTCAGCTCGGGGCGGTGAGGCGGCGAGGGGTTGTCGGGGCGGGGCCCGGGTGGGGCCGCGGTCTCACCCCGGCTGCGTCTCACCCCGGCTGCGGCCTCGCCCCGACCGGGCCTTGCCCGGGCCGGGCTACGGCCGTGCCCCGCACGTAGCGGGAGCGGACGGGAGCTGCACCCGCGCCCTGCCCTGCCCTGCCCTGGACCACACCCCTGAATCACACGCTCTCCTCACACGCCCTGGAGCAGACCACACCCCTGGATCACACGTCCGGCGAGCTACCGGGCTGCTCCACCGCGCGCCGTCGCGCCCCCTGCGCGCGCGGCCGGAGGCGCCGGAGCAGCCCGGTCCTCGTCGCGGGGGGTCACGGCTCGGTGACCGTAAGGACGAGCTTGCCCGTGGTGGCGCCGGACTCGATGCGGTGGTGGGCCTCGGCGGCCCGTTCCAGCGGCAGGGTCTCGACCTGGACCCGCAGCGCGCCCGTCGCGGCGGCCGTCACCGCGCGGCGCAGCGCCCGGCCGGTCTCGTCGGGGAACGCGGCGGAGAAGGCGGCCAGGTTGAAGCCGGAGACGGTCTTGTTCGTGAACCACAGTTCGTTGGCGGAGACACCGAAGTCCTCGGCGCCCGAGGCGTTGCCCATCACCACCATGCGGCCCATCGGGGCCAGCCGGTCCAGGCCGGCGCGGCGGGCGGCGCCGCCGACCATGTCGACCACGATGTCGAACTCACCGGCGTCGGCGATCTGGTCCCGCAGGATCACCTCGTCGTAGCCGAAGCTCCTGGCGCTGCCGATCTTGGCCGCGCTGCCCACGGCGCCGACCACGCGGCCGGCGCCCAGCAGGCGGGCGGCCTGGCCGAGCTGGCTGCCGACGCCGCCGGCCGCCGCGAGGACCAGGACGCTTTCTCCGGGCTCTATCCGGGCCACCCGGTCCAGGACGAGGAACGCGGTGGTGCTGTTGGACGGCACCGCCGCGGCGACGCTCATCGGCAGGTCGAGGCCGTCCAGCGGTGCGACCAGGTCCGCCGGGGTGACCGCCACCTCGGCGTAGCCCCCGCTGTCGACGATCGTGAGCGCGGCCACCGGCTGCCCGACGGTCAGGTGCTCGACGCCCTCCCCGAGGGTCCGGATCCGCCCCGCCACCTCGATGCCGGGCACGAAGGGGAGCGGCACGTCGACCACGCCGCGCCGGTAGAGGATCTCCGCGAAGTTGGCGCCCGCGCACTCCACGTCGACGGCGACCTGTCCCGGCCCGGGCTCGGGAACCGGCCGCCCGGCGACGCGAAGCACGTCCGCGCCGCCGAACTCGGGGATGGTCACTGCCCTCATCTGCGTGTTGCTGTTGTTCATGGCACCGATCCTGCCGGTGCAGCGGCCGCGACGGGCAGTGTGTACTCATCCTGGGTGTGTCACCACCAGGCTTTGGTGGCGGAGGGGACAATACTCGAACACTAGCGATTGTGATCCTGAAACCGTTCCTCCTTCGGATTTGATAGCGTCAGTGCATGACCGTGCCGACCGGCCGCCGCGAACGCAAGAAGGCCGCCACCCGCCAGAAGATCGCCGACACCGCCCTGCGGCTCTTCCTGGAGCGCGGATACGACGCGGTGGGCATCCGCGACGTGGCCGCCGAGGCCGACGTGGCCGTCACCACGCTCTTCTCGCACTTCGCCTCGAAAGAGGCTCTGGTCTTCGAGCAGGACACCGATTTCGAACATCGCCTCACGCAGGCGGTCACCGACCGCGCACCGGACGAACCGCTGATCCCCGCGCTGCGCCGCGAGGTCCACGCCATGGTCCGGCACTGCACGGCGGACGGAACCGCCCCGATCTACCGCATGATCGACGAGTCGCGTGCCCTGCGGGAGTACGAGGAGTCGATGCGGCTGCGCCACGCGGACTCGCTGGCAACGGCCATCGCCGCCGATCCCGGCCTGACCCGGACCACGACGGCCTGCCGGACCATCGCGCGGTTCGTGATCGACGCCTACGCGCTGGCCCGCGAGACGACCGACCCGCAGGCGGCCGTGGACGAGATCTTCCGGATGATCGAGGCGGCGTGGGAGGTCGCCTGACCGTCTGCGAGCGGCCCACGGGTGCGGTCAGTTCCGGCTGAGGGCAAGTCAGACAATGTCGTCTGGATCAGTCGGCTCAGTCGGCCGTTGGTCCGGGTGTGCCCTTGGGTGACGCGCAATGGGCGCGGACCGAGCCCTTGCTCCTGGCCCGGCCGGACGCCGACACGGGGTCGCCGCCGCGCCCAGCTCGCACTGCGCGCTGCGCCCCCGATGGTGACTCGGTACGCATCGGCACGGCTGCCGAAGCGATGACCGGAGTGATCGGTCCGGTCGGCTGGGGTGCGGGGCGAGCAGCCAGGTCGGCTGGACTACGCGGCCCAGGGCCCAGCCTCTGAGTAGCCTTTGAGTACTCGCGCTCATGCCACGCCGCGCGGCACGCTCCACACTCCAAGCCATGACACACCTTCCGCCACCGGCCGAGGAACTGCGGCTCATCGACGGCGAGCTGTGGCAGCTGGACGCTCGTCGCGCCCACTTGCTCGCGCGCCGCGCCTGGTTGCTCGCCCGTCTGCCCGCGCCGTCGCGGCCCGGTTCGGTGCCGCCCGTGGCCATGCCCGCGCCGCCCGCCGCCGAGGCGACCGGGCCGCGCGTGCAGAACCTGCTGCTGCTCCTGGGCGGTCTGCTCCTGACCATCGCGGCGATCGCGTTCACGCTGATCAGCTGGGGGCACCTGGGGATCACCGGACGCTCGCTGGTACTGGGCGCGGTCACGGTGGGCGCGTTGGCGGCCCCGGTGCCGCTGGTGGGACGCGGGTTGCGGGCGACGGCCGAGGCGGTGGCGGGGCTCGCGCTGGCGCTCACGGTGCTCGACGCCTACGCGCTGCACGCGGTCGCCCTCGATGGCATGGACGGTACGGCGTACGCGGCCGGGGCGTCGGCCGTGCTGGCGGCCGGGTGGACGGGGTACGGGCTGCTGCCGCGCACGGCGGTGCTACGGCTGCCGCTTCCGGCCGCACTGGTCGCGGCGCAGTTGCCGTTGCTGCTGTGGGCGATGGCGGCCGGCGCGGGGCGGTACGGGATCGCCGCCGCGCTGCTCGTGACGGCCGCGTGCGACACGGCCGTGGCGCTGCGCGCTCCGGGCGGGGTGGCGGTGCGGATCAGCGCCGCGGTCGGCGCCTATGGCATGGGGGCGTGGGGCGCGCTGGGTGCGGCCTGGTTGTCGTGGACGGCCGGCGGTCCGGGCTCCGGGGCCTGTGCGGCCGCGCTGCTGCTGTTCGCGGCCGGTATCGCGCTGGCCGCCTCTCTGGGTGACCGTGCCGAGGAGCACGCCGTGGGGTTGGGTGCTGCGGTCGGGCTGCTTGCCGTCATCGCGTTCGGCGGCATCATCCGCCAAGCGCTGCCGGCGACATGGCTGGTGCCCGCTCATCTCGCTGCCGGGATCGGGCTGTTGGCGGTGGTGCGGGTCGGTCGGCTGCCCGAGTCGGTACGGCGTGGCTTCTTGCTCGCCTCCGGCGCCGTGCAGAGCCTCGCGGTGCTGTGGGCGCTGCCTCTGCCGGCTCTGACGCTGATGGGGCCGGTCGGCTGGGCGGCACGGGTCTGGTCGGGGGCGCCGGGCGGTGCCCGGGAGGCGGTGTCGGCCGGTGTGCCTTGGCTGGCGCACTTCGAGACGGCGCCATTGGTGCTGGCCGCCATCGCCGCCCTCCTGACGACGTTCGCGGTGCGCGGTACGGCCTGGCGGGCCCGGGCGTTGATGGGCGTTCTGGTGCTCGGGTGGTCGGCGTTCATGGTCCTCCCGGTGGTGCTGGACGCGCCCTATGCGATGGCCCTCGTGGTCGAGGGACTCGCCACGGCGGGGCTGCTCGTGGTGGCGACGCGGGCCCGGGTGGCGGGGAGCGCCGGCGCGGTCCTGGCACTGGTGCTCGCCCTCGTCACGTCCGTGTCACTCACGTTTCTCGCACTGTCGGCTCGGTCCGCGACCCTGGGCGTCCTCGCCGTACTGATGGTGCTCTTCACGGCGGCGTCCTGTCAGCCGCGGCGCCTCGCCGCCGTCACGGCCCCGGCCGCGCTCGGGTACGGCACCGCTCTTGCCTGCGCGGTGGGTGCCGCGGCGGGCTGGGCGGTGTCACATACCGCGCTGCTCGTGCTCGTGGTCGCGGCGGTGGCGGCGCTGCTCGCCGCCCGTGCCGTCGACGCGCGGACGACCGTGGCGGTCGAGGTGTCGGGGGTGGCCGCCGGTCTGCTGGCGCTCGGGATGGCGGTCATCGATCCAGCGATGCTCTCCCTGGTGCTGTACCTGTCCGCGGTGATCACCGCCGCGACGGCCGCGCGCCCCGGCCGCCGCCCCGCCGCCTACGCGGCCATCGCGCTGTTCACCCTGGCCACCTGGGTACGCCTCGTGGACTGGGGCGTCACGGCGCCGGAGGCGTACACGGTGCCGGCGTCCGTCCCGGTACTCGTGCTGGGCGTGCTGCACCGGCGCCGGACTCCGCACGCGTCGTCCTGGGTGGCGTACGGTCCCGGTCTCGCCGGCGTGCTCGTGCCGAGCCTGGCGGCCGCCTGGGCCGACACGTACGCCACCCGTCCGTGGCTGCTGGGCGCGGCGGCCCTGGCGGTCACCCTGCTGGGCGCCCGGTACCGGCTGCGGGCGCCGCTGCTGCTGGGCGGCGGGGTGCTCCTGCTGGACGCGCTGCACGAGTTGGCCCCCTGGCTGGTGCAGGTCGCCGATGCCCTTCCCCGCTGGGTGCCTCCCGCGCTCGCCGGACTGCTGCTGCTCGCCGTCGGGGCGACGTACGAGCGGCGGTTGCGGGACCTGCGGCGGGTGCGGGAGGTGCTGGGCCGGATGAACTGACATCGCATCGGGCGGCGTTCGCCCTCTTGTCTCCGGCTCACGGAGTTGTGGAGGGAGAGATACGAGACTGCGGTGGACGCGTGACGTGCGAGCGGACCGGTCCGTGCGGCCGCTCGGTCGGACGCGACGCGACGTCTGCGAGAATGGGAGCCGTTTCTCGCCAGAGCCGCAGTATCCAGAGCCGCAGTACGCGGTGCTCGACGCCCCACAGGAGCAGCACGGTGTCGCCACAGCACGGAACCCCCTCTTCCTCCGGGGGGCGCAAGCAGCCCTCCTCCGCAGGGGGGCGTCGGCGATCGCCTGCCGCCGGTGGGCAGGGGCACCCGGCCCGGGCGGCGGGTGAGCGCAAGCGTCCGTCCACAGGTCAAGGCCGTGACGGCGCAGCCCCGGGCCAAGATCGGGGGCCCGGCACCGCGGGTCAGGACCGCACGAGCCGGCAGTCGGGGAACGGCCGGGCGGCCGCTGCCAAGGACCGGACGGACCCCCGGAAACAGGAGCGTAGGCCGCCCCGGGACGACCGCAAGGATCTGCAGGCCGACTGCGCCGACTGCTTCGGCCTGTGCTGCGTGTCCCTGCCCTTCGCCCGCTCAGCCGATTTCGCCGTCGACAAGTCCGCCGGCCAGCCGTGCTCGAACCTCCAGCAGGACTTCCGCTGCGGCATCCACACGCAGCTGCGCGACAAGGGCTACCCCGGCTGCACCGTCTTCGACTGCTTCGGAGCCGGGCAGAAGGTGTCCCAGGTCACCTTCGGCGGCACCGACTGGCGTCAGGCGCCGAAGACAGCGCGCGCCATGTTCCAGGTCTTCCCCGTGATGCGGCAGCTGCACGAGCTGCTCTGGTACGTCACCGAGGCCCTCGATCTCGGACCGGCCCGGCCCGTCCACAAGGAACTGCGGAAAGCGCTGGCCCGCATGGACGCTCTGACCCGCGGCAGCGCCGAGTCGATCACCCAGCTGGACGTGAACGCGCTGCGCGGTGAGGTCAACACACTGCTGCTGCGGGCCAGCGAGCTGGTACGGGCCCAGGTGCCGGGTCGTAAGAAGAACCACCGCGGAGCCGATCTGATGGGCGCGAAACTGTCCGGCGCCGACCTCCGAGGCGCCAGCCTGCGCGGTGCCCTCCTCGTCGCGGCCGACCTCAGCGAGGCCGATCTGCGCGACGCCGACCTGATCGGGGCGGACCTGCGGGACACCGACCTGCGCGGCGCCGACCTCACCGACGCGCTGTTCCTCACCCAGGCGCAGCTCAACGCGGCCAAGGGCGACGCGGCCACCGTACTGCCCGCCACGCTCAGCCGGCCCGCTCACTGGTAGACGCGGGGACCAGCACGGCGACCACGGCCCACGGGCGCTACTGGCCCCCGCCGTCAGACGAGGCAGCTCCCCCGCCCGCGTCCCCCGCTCCGCGGCGGAGCAGATCGCCGGGGTACCGCCGGGGTACCTGTCACCGGTGACCACTCCCTCCGCGCCGCCCTCCAGCGACTCGTCCCAGGGCGGGACCTCCGTGCTCAAGAAGGCACTGACGACCCCGCTCCTCTACTTCTTCATCCTCGGTGACGTGCTGGGCGCGGGCGTCTACGTCCTCGTCGGCCAGATCGCGGCGGAGTCGGGCGGCGCCGTGTGGGTGCCGCTCCTCCTCGCCCTGCTGCTGTCGCTCCTGACGGCCGCCTCGTACGCCGAACTCGCCACGACGTATCCGAGGGCCGGCGGGGCGTCCCATTACGCGATCCTCGCCTACGGGCCGTTCACCGGCTTGCTCGCCGGGTACTGCATGCCGGCCGCCGGTATCGTGTCGGTCGCCGCGCCGGCCCGGGGGTTCGCCGGTGATTTCCTGGCCACCTTCGTCACGCTGGCCGTGCTCCTTGTGGCAGCCGTCTTCCTCGGCGCCCTGGCCCTTCTCAACGCCCGGGGCATCAGCGAGTCCACCCGGGCCAATCTGGTCGCGACGCTCGTCGAGGTGGGCGGACTGCTGCTCGTCGCAGGTCTCGGCGGCTGGCTGCTCCTGCGCGGTGACGGCGATCCCGGCAGGCTCACCCGCCTCGGCAGCGCGGACACGGGGGCCGCCGCCGGGGCCCTGAGCGGGACGGTGCTCGCCTGCTACTCCTTCGTCGGCTTCGAGACGTCCGTCAATGTGGCCGAGGAGACACGTGACCCGCGTCGTTCCTGTCCTCGCGCGCTCTTCGGCGCCCTGGTGACGGCCGGGGCCGTCTACGTCCCCGTCGGGGTCGTGGCCTCGGCCGCAGTCCCCACCGCGACGCTGGCGCACTCCAGCGGTCCGCTGCTCGAAGTGGTGAAGGAGGCGGGCGGGGTGCCGCCGAAGCTGTTCAGCGCCGTCGCCCTCGTCGCCGTCGCCAACGGCGCGCTGCTCACCGGCATCATGAGTTCCCGGCTGGCCTACGGCATGGCCCGGGACGGACTCCTCCCCCGCTTTCTGACCCGGGTGCTTCCGGGGCGCCGTACCCCGTGGGCCTCGATCGCCACCACGACAGGCGTGTCCTTCGTGCTGGCGCTCACGGGGGACGTGGCGACGCTCGCCTCCACCCTCGTGCTCCTGCTCCTCGTGGTGTTCTTCATCGTCGACACCGCCGTACTCGTCCAGCGGCGCGACCGGACGGCGCGGCCGCACTTTTGGGCGTACACAGCCGTCCCCGTCCTCGGAGCGGCGTCCTGCGTGGTGCTTGCCGCACGGGTCGGGGCCGAGGTGTGGATGCGCGGGCTGAGCGTCATCGCGGTCGGCGTGGCCCTGGGAGCCGTCGCCACCGCGCACCGCCGCCGCTCCTCGTTCTGAGCGAGGGCCGCCGGGCGGGCGCGGGTCCGTTCCGTGCTGCCGCGCCGGTATCCGAGGGCGCCGCTTAACCTGGGGGGTGTGGAGCCGTACGAAACACCTCCGGACGGACGAGACGCGCGTAAACGACCCAACGGGCGTAACGGCACGAAGCGCCCGGTCACGGCCGTACGTCCGGAGATCCTCGCCTCCTGGCAGCGCTCCCACTGCCTGGGCATCGACCAGGAGGGAGCGGAGCTGCCGATCGAGGTCGGCCTGAACCCCGACTCGCGGCTGCTCAGGGCCGCGGCACCCGTCCTGGACCGGCTGGGCCGGCGGATGTCCGGCCTGCCGACCACCCTGGTGCTGACCGACGCCCGGGCGAACATCGTGGACCGGCGGGGCGACCCCGCCGGGTTGCGGCTGATGGACGCCGCGTCGCTCGTCCTCGGCGCCAACGTCGACGAACGGTTCATGGGGACCAGCAGCGTCAGCATGGTGCTGAGCACCAGGGAACCGTTCATGGTCGTCGGGCAGGAACACTTCCTGTTCAACCTCAAGGAACTGACCTGCATGGCCGCACCCGTGCGCGACCCGGTGAGCGGCACCGTGCAGGGCGCGGTCAACCTCTCCGTACCCCATGCGCTGAGCGATCCCGCCATGGCGCTGGAACTGCAGGACGCCACCGCGCGCATCGGCGAACGTCTGCTGCACCTGAGCACCGCCCGGGAGCGCGAGCTGCTGCGGTCCTTCAGCCGGGCCAGGAAGTACGGCGGGCCCGCCGCGCTGCACCTCGGCTCCGGAGAGCTGGTCCGGCCCGACGCGCCCACGCCCCGGCTGACCTCGCAGGAACGGCTGGTGCTGCTGGAGCGTGCCGTCGAGCTGATCTCCTCGCCCGGACCGGCGTTCGCGGAGGTACCGCTGTCCGGCGGCCGGGTCGCGCTGCTGCGCCGCCGGGAGATGCACCACGGTGAGGCGGACGGCGTCGCCGTCGAAGTCGGGTTTCTGCACGATCTCGGCCCGGGCGCGCGGGGCGCCGCCGCGGGCGCGGTCGCCCTCGGTGGGCGGCAGGTGCCGCGGCTGGACCGGACGGCGGCAGGGGCGGGCACCGGGCCGGACGCGGCCGCCCCGGGCAGGCAACCGGGCCCGGCCGGTGCCGAGGACGCCGAGGGCGTGGAGCCCGGGCCGGACGCGCCGACCGAACGGCACGCTGCCCGCACGCGAGGCGGGACGGAGCAGTACCGTGCCGCCCACCCGGCGGCACCGGACCAGCGAGGCACCGCGGCCGACCCGTCAGGGGTGCGCTGCGCCGACCCGTCGGGGACAGACCGCACCACCCCGACAGGGACGGACCCCGCCGACCCGTCGGAGACGGACTGCGCCGACCCGGCCGAGGCCTGGCTGCTGCTGGTGGGCGAACCGGGTGTCGGGCGGCTGGCGGCCGAGGCCCGCGGCCGGCTGTCCCTGCTCAACGAGGCGGGCACTCGGCTCGGCACCACCTTGGACATGCGGCGCACCGCGGAGGAACTGGCGAAGATCGCGGTACCGCGCTTCGCGGACCTGGTGGTCGTCGACCTCGCCGACAGCGTCCTGGCGGGCGAGGAGGCTCCGTCCGGTCGGCTGTCCGCCGTCCCGGCACTGCGCCGGGTGGTCGTCTGGACAGGTGAGGACGGGCCTGGCCCCAGCGCCGCCGGCCTCGACGCACCCGTCACGTACTCCGCCGGGACGCCCCAGGCACGCTGTATGGAATCGCGGCAGCCGGTCATGGACTCGCTGCTGACCGCCGCCTTCTCCGGGCCCCCCGCGAAGAGCACCCACCCCATCGCCCTGCTCGGGGAGGGAGAGCACTCCTATCTGGGCGCCCCGCTGTCCACCCGGGGCCGTCTCGTGGGTCTGGTGGGGTTCTACCGCCGGGGCCGGGACAGGCCCTACGAGCAGGACGATCTGGCCCTGGCGGGCGAGCTGGCCGCCCGCGCCGCGATCGGTGTGGACAACGCCCGCCATTACCGGCGTGAGCACCACGCCTCGCTCACCCTCCAGCGCAGCCTGCTCCCGCGCGCCCTGCCCCGGCTGCCCGCCGTCGAGCTGTCCTCCCGCTACCTGCCCGCCGACACCTCCGCCGGTGTGGGCGGGGACTGGTTCGACGCGATCCCGCTCTCCGGGATGCGGGTGGCGCTGGTCGTCGGGGACGTCCCCGGGAACGGCCTGGAGGCGGCGGCGACCATGGGCCGCCTGCGTACGGCCGTGCGGACGCTGGCCGGGCAGGATCTGCTGCCCGAGGAGGTACTGGCCCACCTGGACGACCTGATCAGCCACGCCTCCGACGAACCGGACGACGACCCGGCCTCGGACCACCAGGACCCCGCGACCGGGGCGACCTGCCTGTACGCCGTCTACGACCCGGTCACCCGTCGGTGCACGGCCGCACGCGCCGGTCACCCACCGCCCGCGGTGGCGGAGCCGGGCGGCGCGGCACGGCTCATCGAGCTGCCGGCCGGTCCGCCCCTCGGGCTCGGCGGACTCCTGCCGTACGAGTCCGCCACCGTCGAACTGCCCGAAGGCGGTGTGCTCGCCCTGTACACCGACGGCCTGCTCAAAGAGGGGCGCGGCTACGAGGACACCGGCGGGCGCACCGCGGACCTGCTGGCCGCGCTGGACCAGCCCGGTGCCGTGCTCGACGACGTCTGCGACCGGATCTCCCGCACGCTGCTGCCCGAGGGCCCGCGCGACGACGCCGCCCTGCTGCTGGCCCGCGTCCACGCGCTCGCCGGTGACCGTGTGGCCTCCTGGGAGTTCCCGTCCGACCCGTCCGTCGTGGCGCGTGCCAGGGCCCTGGCGGCCGACCAGCTCGCCGCCTGGGGCGTGCCGGACGGTGACACTACCGGCCTGGTCGTGAGCGAACTGGTCACCAACGCCGTGCGGTACGGCGGCCAGGGACCGATAGGACTGCGCCTGCTGCGCGGTGACGCGTCCCTGATCTGCGAGGTCTCGGACAGCAGCAACACTTCTCCCCGCATCCGGCGCGCGGCCACGACGGAGGAGGGCGGGCGGGGCCTGTTCCTGGTCGCGCAGTTCACCAAGAGCTGGGGCGCCCGCTACATGCCGCGGGGAAAGACCGTGTGGGCCGAGCAGCTTCCCCAGCGGAGGAATTCCGCCGCCGAACCGGACGAGGAGACGCTGCTCGCGATGTTCGACGACGATCCGATATGAGATGTCTGCCGACTCCGTACCGGGAGGAACAGGCCGGGGGAAGGGAACGTCGTCGTCGGCGCGTCCCCTTTACGATTTCCGTCCGGCTTCGCTTTCAGAATGCGTACCGGATGCGCAGCCAGGGCGCGTGTGCCGCGATCAGCGCGCGGAGGTCGTCGAGGGCTTCCGCCTTTGTGCGGTTGCGGTAGCGGATGTTCAAGGCGCCGTTCTCGGAGCGCTTGGCCTGCTGGAGGTGCGGCTGCCAGAGCACGTCCTCGCCCTGGGGGTGCCAGCCGAGGTTGACTTCGTGCAGGTCCTGATTGTGGGTGAGCATGATCACCTCGGCCGCCGCCTGGCTCTTGACCCGCTCCGGCAGTACGTCGTCGAGGTGCCTCAGCAGCTCCGTCCAGGCTGCCCGCCACCCGGGGCGCAGCACGACGGGCGAGAGGTTGAAGTGCACCTCGTAGCCCGCGTCCAGGAAGTCGCCTGCGGCGGCGATGCGCTCGGCGACCGGCGAAGTACGCAGGTCCAGGAGCCGCGAGTCGTCCGCCGGCATGAGGGAGAACCGGATGCGTGTGCGGCCGCCCGGGTCGTAGCCCAGCAGGTCGGGGTTGACGAACTTGGTGGCGAAGGACGCTTTGGCCGTGGGCCGGCGGCGGAACGCCCGTACCAGGTCCGCCGTGTTGTCGCACACCAGCGCGTCCACCGCGCAGTCTCCGTTCTCCCCGATGTCGTACACCCACGCCGTGTCGTCGCACTGGTTGGGTTCGTGCTTCCTGCCCTGGCGCGTGATGTGGCGGTCCAGGTGGGCGATGACGCGGTCGATGTTGGTGAAGACGGTGATGGGGTTGGCGTACCCCTTGCGGCGTGGCACATAGCAGTAGGCGCAGGCCAGCGCGCAACCGTTGGAGGGGCCGGGGGCGATCCAGTCGGCGGAGCGGCCGTTGGGGCGCGTGGTCGGGTTCTTCCTCTCCCCCAGGACCAGCGTCTCGCCCTTGACGCGGACCCAGCGCTCCACGTTGCCCTCGTTGCCGTGGAGCCCGGGGATGCCCCAGTGCGAGGGAACCTCGATCAGGCGGGCCTGCGGGAAACGGTCCAGAATCTGCCGGCCGCGCGGTGACGCGGCAGCGGCCGGCTCGGCGTAGATCTCCCGCACGGGCAGCAGGCGGCGGGCCGTGTCGCTGGTCCGGAAGGCGTCATGGCCTGCTCGCGCGGTGGCGGCGGGGGTGCCTGGCAGGCCCAGGCTCTCCAGTCCGAACAGCGCGTCGGAGCCGTCGTCCGGTGGGACGGACGGTGGGGTCATGGCGGGCTCCGGGAGGCGAGGCAAGGCAAGACAAAGCGAGACGGGCGGGGTGTCGGCGGCTCGGCCGGGATAAGCGGTGGGGGCTGTGTCGTTTCGATTTTACGCCCGTCGTATACGCCCGTCGTGTACGCCAGCCGTGTACGCCAGTCGTGCGCGGGCCGGGGCGCCACGGTCGGTGCTGCCAGTGTCCGTGCCAAAAAAGGCCACTGATCGAAGGGGGCTGCCGATGGGACCGAATTCCGTCTGCCGCGCGGCAAGAAGGGACCGAAAATTTACGAGCCTGGTTGTCCGAAAACAGTTCCCCGGCGCACCGAACCTCGCTGGGCCATCGCGCGTCTTCAGGTGCGTAGACGCGCCCTGACCTCGCGCGGCGATCCGTATCCGAGGGGAACCCGACATCTCATGAAGAGCAAGCTGACCACCGTGGCCCTCACGGCCGTCGTCGTCGCCGGCACTGCCGCTGCCGCCGTCCCGGCCACGGCCGCCCCCGCCAAGGCCGGGCCGACCCGCTGCCACACCGCCGACCTGAAGGCCGGCTTCGCCACCGGGGAGGACGCGAAGCCGGAGATGGAGCAGACGAAGAAGCAGACTCAGGCGTACATCTGGTTCACCAACCAGAGCAAGCGCACCTGCTCCCTTTCCGGCTTCGCCGGTGTCGACCTGGTCGGCGCTCAGAAGACCGACGGCACCTGGTCGCTGGCACGCTCCTCCAAGAAGCCCGAAAAGATGGTCCTGGAGCCGGGGAGCACGGTGGACTTCAGCATCACCCTGCTGCCGGTGGCCAGGTCCACACCGCAGAAGGAGAAGTTCGTCCCGGCGACGTTCCTGGTCACGCCGCCCGACGAGACGACGCACTACACCCTGAAGTGGCCGTTCGGCGGCCAGATCCTCAAGCAGGACGGCGCCACCCACCCGGGCACCTACCTCAACCCGGTCGGGCTGTAACCGTAGGACTGGCATCCCTTCGACGGTGAGCAGTGACACCGGCGCGCCGCTCATCTAGGTCACTTCCGCTCCAGCGCCGGCCGGCGCCGGCCGGTAGATGCTCGCGTTCGTCCAACCGGGCTGAAATCGGGCTGAAAATCGCGTCGGCGGCGCCGGTCTGCTGAGATAGGAAGATCACACCACAGAACACCAGTCACCACCACGTCAAACGCGAATTACGTGATCGTGTAGTAGACCGCCAGGGGGGGGGGGTGGTGGTCAGTTG